>JAYVNT010000375.1:0-11836 GCA_043758285.1 Flavobacterium sp. | reverse complement strand
GTTTACTTGGCTTTGGATGAATTGTATGTTGGTCATTTACTAAATCTAATCTAAATTTGATTTTCCTATTTAATTATGAATTGTTAAAATACCTGACTGCCACTGGCAGTCATCCTATTAATATCAAAGGTCATATTAATCTTGTACAATAAAATCTTTTGGGTCTTCTTTTTTAAATTCGGGTTGAATGTTGATGTGATTGATTTGAAATTTATCAAATAAAACATGTTCAATCTGATGAAGCAATTCGTTGAATTCACTCATTTTAATATCATCTGAGCAATCGAGATGCGCTTCAAGATGCAATTCGTCATCGTTTAAATGCCAAACATGAATGTGGTGTAATTTATTAACGCCTATGATTTTATGCACTTCACGAACAAGTTCTTTGATGTCAATAAAATCAGGTGTGAAAAGCATCAGCATTTTTGTTGCTGATTTTATCAAATCATAACTCACATAAATTAGATAGAATGCAATTAGCAATGTCATTATGCTATCAACCCAAAACCATCCATAAAACTTCATCAATAAACCACCAACTAAAACCGCAACCGAAGCCATCATATCGGTCAATAAATGCAAATAAGCCGATTTCATATTCAGATTGTATTCCGAATCTTTTTTAAGTAATAGGACTGAACTTCCGTTAACAACTATCCCTAAAAGTGCCAACCAAATAACTAAACCAGATTGAATTGGTTCAGGATGAAATAATCGCAAAGAAGCTTCGTAAATTAAGATAAAAGCAACTATAATAAGTGTAATCGCATTTACAAAAGCTGCTATAAGTTCGGCACGTTTGTAGCCAAAAGTATGATCAATTGTTGCTTTCCTTTGGGATAGTTTATTGGCATACAAACTAAATCCAAGCGATAAAACATCTGAAAAATTATGAAGTGCATCCGAAATTAAAGCTAAACTTCCTGAAATAATTCCACCTATAATCTGAGCAAGTGTAATAACAAGGTTGAGTAAAATAGAATAAACTAAATTCTTCCCTTTAACTTCGTGTTTGTGAATATGAACGTGGCTATGATTGTGTCCCATTTTATTGGCAAGCTATTTTATTAACACGTGTAGCGTGTCTTCCGTCTTCAAAAGTGGTATTTAAAAAGGTATCTACCATTTCAACCGCTTGTTGTATCGATGTATATCTAGCTGGAATACTGATAATGTTAGCATCATTATGTTGTCTTGCTAATGAGGCAATCTCTTTTGTCCAACAAAGTGCGGCGCGAATACCTTGATGTTTGTTCACTGTTATGTTAATTCCATTTCCCGAACCACAAATTACGATACCAAAAACAGCTTTTCCTGTTTCAACATCAGTGGCTACTGGATGACCAAAATCAGGGTAATCAACACTGTCAAAAGTATTGGTTCCGTGATTAAATATTTCGTGTCCTTTTTGTTCTAAAAAATCTACAATTGCTTTCTTATATTCTGGTCCAGCGTGATCGTTTCCAATGGAGATTTTCATAATCCTATATTTGTAATTTGTTCCACAAATTTACGGAAAGTATTGGATGTATTTTTAATTTATTGTAACTGTTTGATTTTTAAACCACTCTCATTTTGTCAAACCCAACTATTTTTATAACTATTTAAAAATAATTGCTTTTTATATAATAAAAATGTTAAATTTCTGAATTGTTAATAGTATTTCGCAATTCATTGATAATCAGTTAACCTTAAATTAACACGTTTTGTTAACAACTATATATAGAATTTTAGAAGTTTTTATTGGTTGTGTGATTTAAAATTGTAATCAAAAACCTGATTTGAAAAAACAAATTTAGTTTGAGTGTTTTTTGGAAAAGTTATCAATATAAAAAGGGCTCTTTTGAACTAAAGTAACAATCAAAGTTATCTACAAAATTTACTCTTCTGTAGTTTTGAACAACTGTTAACTAAATCATAAAAAAGGTTTAAAATGAACTGTTTAAATTGGTAAAACTATGTTGATAAAATCATATAAATAAGTTTAACTGTAAAATCTACTTTTTAAAAATAAAGTTATTATACAAATCAACACGCTATAATAACCATCATAAATTTAAATTTACATAATTTTTTTTATTGTTGTTTTTAATATGTGTTGATAACATTTCTTTTTTTTTAGTTTAAAGTTATTTTTAAATAAATCTTAATACTTAATTCTAATATCTTAATACTTCTTCGTAATTTTCGACATTAATTAGAAACTTAAAATGAGTAAGAAACCTAAGAAGTTCGGAAAAAATGAAAAAACATTCTCCGAAAAGATATTTAAGATACTATCAAAAAACGCGAATAAACCTTTTAACTACAAACAAATAGCTGCTATTTTAGAATTGGATGATACTAAAAGTCGCAACGAAATAATCAAAGATTTAAAAATCCTAGCTGCTCAGAAATTGATTATTGAATCAGAACCTGGTAAGTATTTAGTCAAAGCTTCTAGTCAACAATATTATGAAGGAATTGTTGATATGACTTCTAGAAAATCAGGTTATTTTGTTTGTGATGAATTGGAAGATGATGTTTATATTCCATTTATAAATTTAAATCATGCTTTAGACAAAGATAAAGTGAAGGCATATGTTTATAACCGAAGAAGTTCTAGAAAACCTGAAGCGGAAGTTATAGAAATCGTTGAAAGACATAAAACAGAATTCGTTGGAGTTGTTGATATTCAAAAGAATTTTGGATTTGTGACCACAGCAAATGCTAAAATGTACACGGATATTTTTATCCCAAAAAATAAATTAGCCGAGGCAGAACATGGCGATGTAGTGTTAGTAAAACTCGAAGATTGGCCAACAAAAGCTGATTCACCATTTGGTTCTGTAATCAAAGTTTTAGGAAAACCAGGTGAACACAACACTGAAATTCATGCTATTCTTGCCGAATATGGTTTGCCTTATGATTTCCCAATTGAAGTCGAAGCGTATGCAAATAAAATCGATACTTCCATCACGCAAAAAGAAATTGATAAACGATGCGACATGCGAAAAGTGTTGACATTTACTATTGATCCAAAAGATGCAAAAGATTTTGATGATGCGTTGTCTTTTCAAGTTTTAGATAACGGAAATTATGAAATTGGTGTCCATATTGCTGATGTTTCCCACTATTTACAAGAAGGAACAATTCTGGATGATGAAGCATATAAACGAGCAACTTCTGTGTATTTAGTTGATAGAGTTGTACCAATGCTACCTGAAGTTCTTTCAAATTTTGCTTGTTCGCTTCGTCCTCATGAAGAGAAATATACTTTTTCAGCAATATTTCAATTGAATGCTAAAGCAGAAGTTTTAGATTCTTGGTTTGGAAGAACCATAATTTATTCAGACCAACGATTTGCTTATGAAGAAGCGCAACAAATCATAGAAACCAAATCGGATATAATTCCGGCTGAAATATCAATAACTGGAAAAGAATATAAAGTTTCTACTGATATTGTAACAGCAACACTTAAAATGCAAGATTTAGCAGTTATTCTTCGCAGAAAAAGAATGGCTTATGGTGCTATTTCTTTTGATAAAGTTGAAGTTAAATTTAATTTAAATGAAGAGTCTGAACCAGTTGGCGTTTTCTTCAAAGTATCGAAAGATGCCAATCATCTGATTGAAGAATTTATGTTGTTGGCCAATAGAAAAGTAGCGGAATTTATTGGTAAACAAAAGAAAACGTTTATTTACAGAATTCACGACGAACCTAACGAAGATAAATTAATCAATCTTCAAACTGTGATATCAAAGTTTGGTTATGCCATAAACATGAAATCAAGGCAAGATATTTCGAAATCGTTGAATAAATTATTGAATGATGTCAACGGAAAAAAAGAGCAAAATTTAGTTGATACTTTGACAATAAGAAGTATGAGTAAAGCCAAATATTCTACTGAAAATATTGGACATTATGGATTAGCATTTGACTATTATAGTCATTTTACCTCACCAATTCGTCGTTATCCAGATGTGATGGCACATCGATTATTACAATATTATTTAGACGGAGGAAAATCTGTCGATGCCGACGTTTACGAAGAAAAATGCGCTCATTCTAGTAATATGGAAGGTTTGGCAGCACAAGCCGAACGAGATTCGGTGAAATACATGCAAGTAAAATACATGCAAGACCACAAAGATCAAGAGTTTTTGGGTGTAATTTCTGGAGTAACGGAATGGGGAATTTATGTTGAAATCATCGAAAATAAATGCGAAGGAATGGTTCGTATTCGCGAAATAAAAGAAGATTATTATACGTTTGATGAAAAGCAATACGCATTGGTAGGTCAAGCCACACAGAGTATTTTACAGCTTGGAGATGAAGTTTATGTGAAAGTTAAAACCGCTGATTTGGTTAAGAAACAATTGGATTTCAATTACATAAGAAGAAATGAATAAGTATATTTTTTGTCTCACTGAGCGCAGTCGAAGTGCATTTTAAATGTAGGGTTATGAGAAAAATTGGTTTTAGTTTATTGTTCTTAAGTACTGTAGCTTTTGCTCAGGAAACAAGAAGCGTAGGTGATTTTAACAAAGTAACTTCATTTGATAGAATTGATGTTTTTCTAGTTCAAAGCGATGAAAACAAAGTGCGATTAGAAGGAAATGGTTCAGAAGATGTTGAATTAATAAATAAAAATGGCGAATTAAAAATAAGAATGCCTTTAACAAAATTATTGGATGGCGACAGTATTTCAGTAACGGTTTATTATAAAAAAATTACTGCAGTCGAAGCTAATGAAGGTTCAAAAATAGCTTGTGGCGATAAAATTAAAGCGACTGATTTTGATATAATTGCTAAAGAAGGTGCTCAAGTAAAATTGCTTTTAGAAGTGGACAAACTAACTGCTAGAGTTGCTAATGGTTCTTCAATCTCACTAGATGGAAATGCAAAAATTCAGGAGGTTACGGTTAAATCTGGTGGAACTTATTATGCAGCACCTTTTAAAACTGAAATAACTACTATTTCTGTTAAAGCTGGTGGAGATGCTACTGTTTATGCAACCGATTTATTAGATGTTCAAGTTTTAGCTGGTGGTGAGGTCACTATTTTAGGTGAGCCTAAACAAATAAAAGAAGATGTTATAGCTGGAGGAAGAATTTCTAAAGCTATTAAAAGGAGCAAATAGATTTTAAAAGTTAAAATTTAATTCTAAATTGCAGTGTCAAAACAAACTTTATGATCCTACTCAACGATATTTTATCAGCCATTCCACTTGGTTTCTTTCTAAGTTTTATGATTGGACCGGTTTTCTTTGTCTTGTTAGAAACTAGTGTGGTTAAAGGGTTTAGAGCGGCAATAGTTTTTGATTTAGGAGTTGTTTTAGCCGATGTGATTTTTATACTGATCGCTTTTTTTAGTAGTTATCGATTAATTCAAAGTATCAAAAATGATCCAGCTTTGTTTATTTTTGGTGGATTAGTAATGCTTACTTACGGCATTATTTCTTTTTTAAACAACAGAAAAGAAGCCAGGAAAATTAACATCGATGAAATTGACCCAACAGAATTGGCGAAAACCAATTATTTCACACTATTTGTAAAAGGTTTTTTTCTCAATTTTATAAATATTGGTGTACTTGGATTTTGGTTGGCAGTCTTAATAACAATTGGCCCACAATTAGAATTAAAAACTTCTAGGATGTTGACATTCTTCTCGACTTTAATAGTAACTTATTTTGTTACCGATATTTTTAAGATACTTTTAGCCAAGCAATTAAGAAGCAAGTTGAATCCAAAAAATATTTTAAGAATTAAAAAATTCATTAGTATTGTTTTGATAGTTTCAGGCATATTTATTTTAACACAAGGTTGGTTTCCAAATGATCAAAAAATTGTCAACAAAGCTTTTGAAAAGTTAGAGCATAAAAAATAAAAAAACCCCCAAATTTCTTTGAAGGTTTTTGAGGCATCGTCCGGATTCGAACCGGAGTAGACGGTTTTGCAGACCGGTGCCTAGCCGCTCGGCCACGATGCCAATTGGTGGGCAAATATAATAAAAAGTTTATAAGGTTATAAGGTTTATAAAAAGTTTATAAAGTTTATCATTTAAAGGTCTAATAATAAACCTTTTAAACCTAACAAACATCATTTCACTAACTTCTGTATTCTTCTATTTCAATAGTAACTGCTTCAACATCGCCACCAATTGGCGGATTGAGTTTTGAAACCGCCAAAAGAATTCTAGAAATCGCAGGTATTTCTTTGAAGATTCGAGTAAGAATACGTTCAGCAACATGTTCGAGTAATTTAGAACGAATGGCCATTTCTTCAACAACTATTTTATTTAAAAGCACATAATCAACGGTGTCTTTTAGTTCATCAGAAACTGAAGATTTTCGCAAATCAGTTTTGATTTCCAAATCTATACGGTAATCTGAACCTATTTTTGCTTCTTCTTCCAAACATCCGTGAAAAGAAAAAATCCTGATATTTTGAAGTTTTATGGTTCCCATCTTATTAGTTTTTAGTCGCAGCTTTCAATCGCAGTAATTAGTTTGTCAGAAAACTGTAAACTGTAAACCGAAAACTGTAAACTTTTTTATCTTTGCTAAAATTACAAAAATAATGTCAACAGAAGAGAAGTCGCTCAATTTCATTGAACAAATAATAGAGGAAGATATGAAAAAAGGTTTGTCAAATGATAAACTTCGTTTTCGTTTTCCTCCTGAACCTAACGGATATTTGCATGTTGGTCATGCTAGTGCGATTTGTTTAAACTTTGATTTAGGATTAGATTATCAAGCACCAGTTAATTTGCGTTTTGATGATACCAATCCAACAAAAGAAGAGCAGGAATATGTAGATGCTATCAAAAAAGATATTGAATGGTTGGGTTATCAATGGAGTAATGAGTGTTATGCTTCCGACTATTTCCAACAGTTATATGATTGGGCAGTTGAATTTATTAAGTCCGGAAAAGCGTATGTTGACAGCCAAACTTCTGAAGAAATGGCCATTCAAAAAGGAACACCTACAACGCCAGGAACAAATTCGCCTTACAGAGATCGTTCTGTTGAAGAAAATATAGATTTATTTACCCGAATGAAAAATGGTGAATTCCCAAACGGAACGCACATTCTTCGCGCCAAAATAAGTATGAATGCCAACAATATGTTGATGCGTGATCCAATCATGTATCGAATTTTGCATGCGCATCATCACAGAACAGGAAATGACTGGTGTATCTATCCAATGTATGATTGGGCACACGGTGAAAGCGATTATTTGGAACAAATTTCACATTCATTTTGTACGCTGGAATTTTTACCTCACAGAGAATTATACGACTGGTTTTTAGACCAGATTTATGATGTCACAAAAGTGCGTCCGAAGCAACGAGAATTTGCACGTAGAAATCTATCTCATACTGTAGTTTCTAAAAGGAAACTATTGCAGTTAGTGCAAGATAATCATGTAAAATCTTGGGACGATCCAAGAATGAGTACAATTTCTGGAATGCGACGTCGTGGTTATCCACCAATGGCAATTCGGAATTTTGCCAATACTATTGGAATTGCGAAGCGTACAAACCTTATTGATGTTTCTCTTTTAGAATTTTGTGTTCGCGAAGAATTGAACAAAACAACACCAAGAGTAATGGCGGTTCTAAACCCGGTGAAGTTGGTTATTAGTAATTATCCTAAAGGAAAAGAGGAAAGTTTAGAAGCAGAAAACAGTCAAGAAGATGAAAGCTTGGGCTTTAGAAAAGTTCCTTTTTCAAGAGAATTGTATATCGAAAGAGAAGATTTTCAGGAAGAAGCCAATAAGAAGTTTTTCCGATTAACACTGGGAACAGAAGTACGATTAAAAAATGCTTATATCATAAGAGGTGAAAGTGTTGTAAAAGATGCAGCTGGGAATATTACCGAAATTCATTGTACGTATGATGAAGATTCCCGCAGCGGAAGCGGAACAGAAGCCAGTCAAAGAAAAGTAAAAGGAACGATTCATTGGGTTTCTATCAATCATGCGATTGAAGCCGAAGTTCGTATTTATGACCGACTTTTTACACACGAAAATCCAGATGGTGATAAAGAAGTTGATTTCAAGGAATACATTAATCCAAATTCATTGGAAGTAATTACTGGATATTTAGAACCAAGTCTTGCAACAGCCAAAAATGGAGAGCGATTCCAATTTCAACGTTTAGGATATTATTGTGTTGATAAAGATTCTTCCGTTGAAAAATTGGTTTTTAATAAAACGGTTGGCTTGCGAGATACTTGGGCAAAATTGGAAAGTAAAGAATAATTTTAAAATAGATTATAAATATGAAAACCTCAATTTTTATAGGGCATCATTATTATTCATAAAACTTATTAAGGTTTAAAAACACATAGTTTTTAGTAATTAAAAGTAACTTCTATAAATGGATTGTATTGCATTTTAAAATTTTCATCAAGTAAATTTATAATTCGTTTAAAAAAGTATTATTATTTCGCTTTAAAACAAGTTTTGACTTTTTAAACTCAATTTAAGTTAAACTCTCCTCTAAATTTTGTAATTTTCGTAAAATTAAATTTAAGCTTATGTCCGCGAAAAACGAAAATAGCATTTTAGCACTTTTGGCTGGTGCAGCAATTGGAGTTGGAATAGGAGTTTTATTTGCTCCAGAGAAAGGTTCAAAAACCAGAGAAAAACTAAAAGAGAGTTTTGAAGATTTAAAAAATCAAGCAAAATCAAAAATGGATTTTTTGGATGATGAAACGAAAGAGCAGTTTTCAAACGCAAAAGATGATTTAAAAAACAGAGCAGAAAGCTTCTTTTCTGACTCGAGCTATAAAGCAGAAGAAGTGATTACCTTTTTGGAAGAAAAATTAGCCGAACTTAAAAAGCAAAATTCTAAACTTCAGAAATAATGGCATTAGAAGAATTAAAAGAAAACGTTGAGGATATTCAGGAGAACACCAAAGCATATCTAGAAAGCACCATTGCCTACTATAAACTTTGGGGTTTTAAAGTTGCGATGAAGTCAACAACTTTGATACTTAAATTTTCATTGATTGCTATTTGTTTGGGAATTGTTTTGCTTTTCATATCTATTGCTGGTGCTATGATGCTAGGCAATTGTTTTCAAAGTTATGCTTTAGGATTTATGATTGTAGCTGGTGTATATTTAGTTTTGGCGTTGCTTGTTTTCCTAATTAAAGACAAAATAGTAGAAGGACCAATTTTAGAGAAATTCTCAGAAATATTTTTTAACGACGACTAACTATGGAAACAAAAAAATATTCATCGTATGCCGAAATCAATCACGATTTAGAAATTCTGAAAGTCGAAAAGGAACTCTCGTATCAAAAAGCACTTTCAGGTATTGATAAAACAAAACAAATTTTTGCACCTTCAAAAGCAATGTCTTTTGCAGCAAACGTTTTTGAAACAGCTTTTTCTGGCTTAACCGGAACGATTGTAAAGACAGCAATTCCTATGGTAATCAATTGGTATATAAACAGAAAAAGAGGCAATTAGGCCTCTTTTTTTATCCCAAATCGTTTTGATTTATGCTGGTTCAACAGGATTTGAAGTGTCTGAAGGATTATAATCCGTTGAAGATTTATCGGTTTTTTTAACTCTTTTCGGTTGCTTTTTCATCTGTTCACCAATAATGTTTGAAGCTGTAAAACTTGTTACCATATTATTCAACATATCACTTGCCGCTTGTGGAGAATTTGGCAACAAAATCAAATTTGAATTGGTATCAGCACCAATGGCTTGAAGCGTATCATAATGTTGCGTAATGACAATCAACGCCGAAGCTTCTTGTGAATTAATCCCAACATTGTTCAATACTTCCACACTTTCTACCAATCCACGAGCTATTTCTCTTCGTTGATCAGCAATACCTTGACCTTGTAGTTTTTTGCTTTCGGCTTCGGCTTTGGCTTTAGCTACAATTCTAATTCTTTGTGCTTCTGATTCAAAAGTTGCCGCTACTTTTTCTCTATCGGCTGCATTAATTCGGTTCATGGCATTTTTAACTTGAATATCTGGATCAATATCGGTAACCAATGTATTGATGATGTCATAACCATAAGTCATCATCGCTTCGTTTAATTCGCGTTTTACACCAATGGCGATATCATCTTTTCTTTCGAAAACATCATCCAAAATTAACTTTGGAACTTCGGCACGAACTACATCAAAAACGTAAGCAGTGATTTGGTCATGAGGATATTCTAATTTGTAAAAAGCTTCATAAACTTTTTCTTGTATCACATTAAACTGAACCGAAACTTTCATTTTGATAAAAACATTGTCTTTGGTTTTGGTTTCAATGATAACATCTAATTGCTGAATTCTCAAATTCACACGACCAGCAATTCGGTCAATAACAGGCACTTTAAGCTGCAAACCCGAAGTTCGAATGCTCATAAATTTTCCAAAACGCTCAATAACAACGGCGGTTTGTTGCTTTACTGTAAAAAAAGAAGAGAAAAGAATAACAAGTCCAATAAATAAAAGAATAAAAATAAATGGCATGATGGATAATTTTAAGATTAATAAAATGGTTGTACGGAAATATATGTTTGTTTGTTACAAAATATCAGTTACCATTATATGGACAAAAAAAAGATTGCCCTTTTGTTATTGTCTTCAATACTAGGATTTGCATAATACAGTTACCGTAACTCGATATAATTGTTATAACTCCCGAGTCAGATTAATTTAGTTTATACTCTAGATTTAAAACTACTTTTGGGATTGCATGGAATGTTGAACTAGCATTTGAGTGTTGAATTTGGTCCAATGGTTCAAGTTAATGAAAAATTTGCTGTACCAACAGAGGAAGAAAACTATGTGATAAAAGGTAATTCAGCACACACCGTTAAGGATTTAACCGATATTGGCAATGTTAGTTTTTATCCAGTTATAGGCATTACCGTCGGTGTTAGAAACGCCAGATTGAATGTTTCTTATCAATATGGTATTAACAACATGCTGGCTAAACTAAATGGTGGTTTCAGCGGACACGCTTCTGTACTTAATGGGAATGTGATTTTTTATTTTTAACCTCAGAGCTTATAATTAATACCTTTTTGCTGCTAATTAATACCTTTTAGGTTATAATTAATACCTCATAGCATCAAATAATAAGCTTTTAGGTTATAATTAATACCTTTTAGGTTATAATTATAAAATTACAATTGCTTTTTCTAAACGTTTTATGGTTTCTTTTTTGCCAATCAGTTCAACAATATCAAAAAGATGAGGTCCTTTTAAAGCGCCAACCAAACTCAGACGGAACGGCTGCATCACTTTTCCCATTCCAATTTCGTTTTGGATCATCCAGTCCTTTACAATCGTTTCGATGTTTGCCGAATTGAAATCGCTAATATTTTCCAACACCGAAATTAATTCCTGCATTAATCTTGGCGTATCTGCGTTCCAATTCTTGGCCGCCTTTTCATCATAAGAAGAAGGTGCTTCAAAAAAGAAACTACTCATTTCCCAGAATTCTGATACAAAGTTGGCACGTTCTTTTATCAATGAAACTACTTTTTCCAGTTTTGTCATTCCGACAAAGGACGAATCTCCAACTTTATTAATTACAATTGGCTCAAAGGCTTTAGCCAAACTTTCATCGCTTTGCTTTTGCAAATACTGATGATTGAACCATTTGTTTTTATCCGGATCAAATTTGGCTCCAGCTTTATGAACTCTATTCAAATCAAACTTTTCAACTAATTCTGTTAACGAAAATAACTCTTGGTCAGTGCCGTCATTCCAGCCCAATAATGCCAAAAAGTTTATTACCGCTTCTGGGAAAAATCCGTTTTCTCTATAACCAGACGAAACGCCTTCTTCGCTTTTCCATTCTAATGGAAACACAGGAAAAC
>JAYVNT010000374.1:0-3889 GCA_043758285.1 Flavobacterium sp. | reverse complement strand
TTTACATAAATTTGCAAACATAAAGATACGACTTTCTTTCACACATACAAATTATATATTATTACAATTTTGATAAATAAAGAAACTATTTTGGCTTCTGCCCAAAAAACCATTTTATCCGAAAGTGAATCTATTTCAAAACTAACCTCATTCTTAGACGATAATTTTGTAAATGCGGTACAAATCATATACCATTCCAAAGGTCGTTTAGTGGTTACCGGAATTGGAAAAAGTGCAATCATTGCTCAGAAAATTGTGGCAACTTTGAATTCTACTGGAACGCCTTCCCTATTTCTTCATGCTTCAGAAGCCATTCATGGCGATTTAGGAATGGTGCAACCTGGCGATGTGGTGATTTGTATTTCAAAAAGTGGTAACAGTCCCGAAATTAAAGTTTTAGTTCCGTTGCTAAAACGATTTGGTAATAAACTGATTGCAATTACCGGAAATACTACTTCCTATTTAGGAAAAGAAGCTGATTTTGTTTTGAATACCTATGTAGAATCTGAAGCGTGTCCTATAAATTTAGCACCAACCAATAGTACCACTGCCCAATTAGTTATGGGTGATGCTATTGCAGTTTGCCTAATGGAAATGAAAAATTTTACTGCCGAAGATTTTGCCAAATACCATCCTGGTGGTGCTTTGGGCAAAAAATTATTACTGCGTGTTGGCGATATGCTCGATACAACTCATAAACCAATTGTAGCGCCAACGTCAACCATTAAAACTGTAATTGTTGAAATATCCGAAAAACGTTTGGGTGTTACTGCAGTTGTTGAAAACGATAAAGTTATCGGAATTATAACCGATGGCGATATTAGAAGAATGTTGAATAAAACCGAAAATATTTCCGGATTAACGGCTCAAGACATAATGACCAAAAATCCTAAAACTATAAAATCAACCGAATTGGTAAGTGATGCCTTGAATATTCTCGAAGATTTTTCGATTACACAACTTGTTGTGGCAGATAATGGTGAATATAAAGGTATTATTCATCTTCATGATATTTTAAAAGAAGGAATTATATAATGTCCAAAAAGCAACCCAAAGAAATGTCATTCCTAGGCCATCTTGAAGAATTAAGATGGTTGCTAGTAAGAAGTTCCACTGCTGTTGTGATTATGGCAATTGTTTCTTATTTCTTTGCCGATTATATTTTTGACCACTTAATCTTTGGTCCAACCGATCCCAGTTTTATTACCTATCGTTTTTTCTGTGAAGCATCACATTATCTAGGTTTTGCAGACAGCATTTGTATTACTGAATTGAATTTTGTTATACAAAATACAGAGATGGAAGGTCAGGTAGATATATTTGTTTGGGTATGTATCACTGCAGGATTTATACTTGCATTCCCATATATTCTCTGGGAGTTTTGGAAATTTATTAGCCCTGCATTGTATGAAAAAGAACGAAAAGGAGCCAAACTTTTCATTTTTATTGCCTCCATACTTTTCTTCTTAGGCGTACTATTTGGCTATTTTGTAATTGTTCCAATGTCGGTCAATTTCCTTGCCACTTTTACCATAAGCAGTGTGGTCAAAAATCAATTTACTGTTGATTCTTATGTGAGTATGGTCAAAACCGCTGTCATTGCTAGTGGTTTATTTTTTGAATTGCCAATCATCATTTATTTCTTAACCAAATTAGGATTGGTTGGACCAAACTTCTTAAGAAAGTATAGAAAATATGCTGTTGTAATAGTATTAATTATTGCTGCAATCGTTACGCCACCAGATGTTGTAAGTCAGATAACTGTGGCTATACCCATGCTGTTAATTTATGAAGCCAGCATTTGGATATCGGTATTTGTAGAAAAAAATAAAAAGAAAGATGAACAAACTAGTTGAAGATTTTAATGACTATCGTTCGAGAATGAACGAAAAATTATTGGCAGACAATAATAAAATTGTAAAAAGAATATTCAATCTCGATACCAATGCCTATGCCGAAGGCGCTTTAGATGTAAAAACTAAAGAACTTCTAGGACTTGTGGCATCGACCGTTTTGCGCTGTGATGATTGCGTCAAATACCATTTGGAAACAAGCCACAAACTCGGCATTACCAAAGAAGAAATGATGGAAGCTATGGGTGTTGCCACATTAGTTGGCGGTACTATTGTCATTCCGCACTTGAGAAGGGCTTACGAGTTTTGGGAAGCGCTTGAGGAAAGTAAGCAGTAAAAAGTGTTCAGTTATCAGATTATATACTTCCAAAATTGAAGTTAAAACCAAAAAACAAACAAATGAATTTCGTTTATTTGTCTAAAAATCTAAGAATCTAAGAAGTCTATCATGAAATTAAGAGCCGAGAATTTAGTCAAAACCTACAAAGGCAGAAGTGTGGTAAAAGGCATTTCTGTAGAAGTAAATCAAGGGGAAATCGTTGGGCTTTTGGGCCCAAATGGTGCCGGAAAAACAACATCCTTCTACATGATTGTTGGTTTGGTAAAACCTAATTCGGGAATGATTTTCCTAGATGATATGGATATTACTGAATTCCCGATGTATAAACGTGCCCAAAACGGTATTGGCTATTTGGCACAAGAAGCGTCTGTTTTTAGAAAATTGAGTATTGAAGACAATATTTTGAGCGTGTTGCAATTGACCAAACACACCAAAGATGAGCAAGTTGCCAAGATGGAAAGTTTGATTGCCGAATTTGGATTAGAACACATACGAACCAACCGTGGCGATTTGCTTTCGGGTGGCGAACGTCGTAGAACCGAAATTGCTCGTGCCTTGGCAACTGACCCAAAATTTATCTTATTAGATGAACCTTTTGCTGGCGTTGACCCCGTGGCCGTAGAAGATATTCAACGCATTGTGGCACAATTGAAAAATAAAAATATCGGAATTCTAATAACCGATCACAACGTTCAAGAAACCTTAGCCATTACCGATAAAACCTATTTGATGTTTGAAGGTGGCATTCTAAAAGCCGGTATTCCCGAAGAATTGGTAGAAGACGAAATGGTGCGACGTGTATATCTTGGTCAAAACTTTGAACTTCGTAAAAAGAAATTAGAATTTTAAATTACTATGGATAACAACATCCAAGAATTGGAAGAAAGTTGGCATGACGACCCTAAAAATTGGAAATATGGCATTTTATATTACAATAAAAATGACAAAAGAGTTTTTACGGATAAGCGCAATCGCAACTACGGAACGACATTAAATTTTGCCAATCCAAAATCCTATTTATTTATAGTACTTAGCACTCTTTTCTTCGGATTTGTAATTTATATGATTACAAATAATAAAAAATAATAAAATCTTTCTTCTTTAACTACATTTTAGTTTTCATTTCCCTAAAAAATAATACTATTTGCTGCCGTACTATGCCCTAAAAAGTTTAAATCATAGCACCTACCTATAGGAGTATGCCCTAAAAAGTTCAAATTATAGCACCTACCTGCAGGAGTATGCCCTAAAAAGTTCAAATCATAGCACCTACCTGCAGGAGTATGCCCTAAAAAGTTCAAATCATAGTACCTACCTGCAGGAGTATGCCCTAAAAAGTTCAAATCATAGCAACTTACACCTGTAACCTGCTCTGAAAAAATCTTAAGAAAAAAAGTGTAGTGTTCTATTCAGTAATTTTAAAGAAATTATCAATTACTGATAGTAAAACATAGGTAATAATGATTAACGGAACCGCTAGTATCTGAAGGAAAATTAGCAGCACAACTGAAAGTAGTAAAAAGAAAACCTGCAGTTTATATTTAGCAAAACTAAACGCTTTAATCTTCAAAGAGAATAAAGGAATTTCGGCATTCATTACGTAAGCACTCAGAAAACACAATCCAACCAAAACCCAATTATTATAAATTATTCCATTAAAATTATCATCAAAAAAAGAAGCATTTATTAAAGGCAA
>JAYVNT010000373.1:0-11883 GCA_043758285.1 Flavobacterium sp. | reverse complement strand
CCAAAAGAACTAAAATTGGTTAGAGAGAAATTAACCGAGTTAATCCAAACTTCTATAGCTAAAAATATTCCTTTGCCCCATATTTATAATATTTCTGGGGAAATTATTACGGCAATAATAAAACGTTCTATTGAATTGGCTATTCTTGACTTAGGTTCGCCTCCAGCCAGATTTGCTTGGTTTAGTATTGGTAGTCAAGGTCGAAAAGAGCAGTTTTTATTAACAGATCAAGACAGTTTTTTAATATTTGAAGATGTAGCTGCTGAAAAGTATAGAGATGTAAAAGATTACTTTTTAAAATTAGCTAAAAGAGCTACTTCAATTTTAGAAAAAGTTGGTTATGAATTTTGTCCAAATGGACATATGGCAAACAATATGCTATGGTGTAAGTCATTATCAGATTGGATAAAACAATACAATAACTGGATGAAAACACCAGGAGAGAAATCGAACGATATTAGCAGTATCTTTTTTGATTATGAATTTGTGTTTGGTGAACCAAAAATTGAAGAAACACTCGATGATTTAATTTTAAAAAATACTAAGAACAATGCGATGTTCTTTGATTACCTCGGAAATGATGCCTTGAGAAAAAATCCTCCGCTAAACTTTTTTAAGAAATTCAATCTTGAAGAAGAAGGCGAAAACAAGGGAAAGTTTGATATAAAAAACAAAGCAATTATGCCATTAGTAGATGGAGCTCGCCTATTTGCAATCAGTTTAAATTTGCGAGGAATTAATAATACCTATTTAAGGTTTAAACAATTAGCTATTGCCGATCCAAAATTTTCTGAAATATATTTGAATTGTGCAGATGCCTTTTTAATTTTATCCAAATTCAGAACGCTTGAAGGATTGAAAAATGACTCGTCAGGTAATTTTATAAACGTAGAAGAATTAAACAAAGTTGATAAAGAAAAATTAAAAAATGCTTTAGTTCCCATGAAAGAATTAGAGGATTTAATAAAAGATAAATTTCAATTAACTCAATTTTCTTAATATGATAGATTGGATTAAAAACATCAATAAAGACTATCCAGAATTTTGGAAATTATATCTATCAAAATTTGAATCCAAATCTAATAGATATGTTATCCTAAGTACAGAAACAACTGGTTTAAACCCTAAAAAAGATGTTATATTATCTTTTGGTGCCATTGGTGTTATAAATGATATTATTCGTATTGGAGACAATTTTGAAGTGGTAATTTTACAATACAAATACCTTCATGACAATGGCATGTCCAATGAATTTTTAATTGAAAGCAAACTGTCAAAGCTTGCCGAGCCACAAGCCATACAAGCACTTGTAGATTATATTGGAAATGCCGTTTTGGTTGGACATCGTATTCATTTTGATATTGAAATGATTAATGATGTGTTGGAGAAAATGGAATGCGGTAAATTGAAAAATGAAGCTCTTGATGTTGAAATAATGCATCAAAAAATAATGGATATAACGAATAAATCCTTTTCATTAGACGATTTAGTAAAACATTATAAAATTCCTGAAAGTGAAAGAAATTCTGCTTCGGATGATGCATATTCTATTGCCTTATTGTTTGTCAAATTAAAATCTAGATTAGGTTTTAAATAAAAAAAATCCCGATTTTACTCGGGATTTTTCGATCTGTCAAAATCAAACAAAACAATAATCAAACTGCTATTTTTTTATGAAGATATTCGTGTAATATTTTCTTCCTGTTGCAGCATCTACCGTAACTGATATACCAAAATGAGTAAAATTACCCTCTAAGTTAGCTTTGTGGGAAGGGCTGTTAAGCCATGCGCTCATCACGCTTTCTGCCGTTTGATAATTATAAGCAATGTTCTCGCCTACTCTTGTTGCGCCCAATACTTCAATTAGGTTGTCCGATCTTTGTTGGAAATAATCGTGGTTTATTACTTTATTATCAATCATGTAAATATTGTGCTCCTCTGATTTATAAGAGATGTGATTGATCACTTCAAGAGGATTCAATCCGATGCTTACACGATGATTGTTGATAAGAGTAACGAGTTTCAACTCGGTGTCATTGTAATTATAAGAAGTTACAAGTTTATTGTCCGTAGTCGTTGCATCAGATGAATTTGATGAACAGGATACCATAGTGAACACGATTGCTAACGGCAACAATGCTCTAAACATTTTTGCTTTCATAGTAGTAGGTTAAGTTTTTAATAAAGTAGATGTGGGGCAAACACTTTATTTCGATTAATATTGATAGAACGTTTTGTTGATTTGGTTAGACAATTTTACATCTTTTATCGTTTAAGTAACAAATATAATCGATTAAATACATGTTTT
This sequence comes from Flavobacterium sp., assembly GCA_043758285.1. Classification (GTDB taxonomy): domain Bacteria; phylum Bacteroidota; class Bacteroidia; order Flavobacteriales; family Flavobacteriaceae; genus Flavobacterium. The sequence goes on along the minus strand of JAYVNT010000373.1, from coordinate 9,575 downwards.
TATATATTATTAAAGTTATTTTCTTACTTAATTGCAGTTCATCGATTAAAATATAATTTTAAATACATTTAAACAAACTATCTTAGACATGTTAATTATAAACTTTCGACCTATGGCAAAATCAAGAGAAGATGCTTCGGAAAGAGTACTAGTCAAAAATGGTTTTGTGAAAGAAGCTCACATTCTGGAGAATGAATTGTGGGAAGGAAGGTTTTTGGATACGGTTATTTACTCTTTGTTGAGAAGAAATTTTAACAAATAGTTATCTGTTGAGTTTCGGCAAAGTTCTGATATATAACTCTTCTACTTTTTTTCTGGCCCAATCCGTTTTTCTAAGAAATGTTAAACTCGATTTTATACTCGGATTATCGGTAAAACATTTAATCTTTATCAATTCACCCAAAGTATCAAAGCCATAAAACTCCACAAGAATTTCCAGTATTTTTTGAAGTGTTATTCCGTGAAGAGGGTCTTTTGAATGGTTGTTCTGCATGGGGTAAAATTAAGAAAAAAAAACCTTTCAGGAATGGAAGGTTTATTGATTTAAGTGGGTTGAGATTACTTCTTTGTCAGAATGACAAGAAAATAAAATAGCCATAGGGCTTAATAGTAACGGATTTGCCATTTCCATTAGTGACTTTGCCATTTCCATTAATGACTTTGACATTTCCATTAATGACTTTGGCATTTCCATTAATGACTTTGCTATTTCCATTAGTGACTTTGCCATTTCCATTAATGACTTTGTCATATCCATTACTGATTTTGCCATTTCTAGTTATTATTCTTGACTATTATGTTAATTTTTTTTATTAACAATTTATAAATCGGGCGTTGGTACATCAAAATGTTTTTTTAACTTCGTATCTATATATTTTTATTAACCATTAAATAACTATAATTATGGCTAGAACATCAGGACGGGTGGTATTATCAAAAAACCCAAAAGAGAATTTAGACGCTGCTCAAAAAGTGTATGACAAGCATGTGGCACTTGGTGCCGACTCACCACTAAGGTTGATCGAAGATATAGATTGGAGCATTAGCGGTCCAAAAATTGACACAGCAACTAAAGCCAATAACCAAGCCGAATTTCACAAAGGTGAAATGGAAAAAGAGTACGCCAAGCGCGACTTATTGATGCCCGAAGTAGTAAATGCGCTCAAATCGAGCATCAAATTACTCAAAGCCAGTTATGGTGGCAACCCAAAAAAATTAACCGATTGGGGCATCGCGGTAGATGACACCCCACCGGTAAAGAAACCAAAAGTATAAGTACTGCTGTAACCGCCTCACAAACGTGAGGCGGTTTTTTTTTCTTACTATCTATTTATATATCTTTGACGCTCAAACTTGTTATTATGAAAAAACTTTACGCTCTATTGATTGTTACACTTATTGGATTTGTTGGTAAAGCGCAGATTGTGACTATTCCTGATGCGAATTTTAAGGCAAAGTTACTATCCTTAGGCATTGACACCAACAATGATGGTGAAAGATATGATTGATACTGCTAAGTTTGATTTGAGTAGTTTGGTTCCGCTAAGTGGTAGTGCTGCTTACACAACCAGAATAACTACTACCAATCAGGTGGAGTTTATTTTTCAAAATATCAACTTGCCTTTTGCTGCAGGAACGAATACGGGTTATGTAGCGTTTAAGATTAAGACCTTACCTACCCTTGTTGTTGGTGATACGTTTAGTAATAGCGCTAACATTTATTTTGATTATAATTTTCCTATTGTTACTAATACGGCTACGACGACTATTGCTGCTTTAGGGACACAAGATTTTGATTTTGGTAGTGTGTTTACTTTGTCGCCAGTTCCTGCTAAAAACAGTTTGACTATTACTACTAAGCAAGATGTGATGATTAGTTCAGTAAGTATTTATAATACTCTTGGGCAATTAGTACAAGTGATTACAAATCCGAGTACTACTATAGATGTTTCTGGTTTGCAAAGTGGTAGTTATTTTGTTAGAATTAGTAGTGATAAAGGAAGTGCTACTGGGAAGTTTATAAAGGAGTAGCTTAAAAATAGTATCAAAAAGCCCAACTGAATAAGTTGGGCTTTTTGTTTTATATAAGATGAGATTCCTCCTTTGTCGGAATGACAATATGGTGTGTTTTTGAATTATTGAACCGCTAAGAAAGCATTCACATTTCCATAGCCATATTCAGCACTTTTGTTAAGATACAATCCTGCTGATTGTTTCATCTTGGTTAATACTTGGTCTCTTGTCCATGTTGGATTTTTTGACCAAACTAAAGCAGCAATTCCAGCAGTTGTGGCAGTAGCAACGGAAGAACCTCCAATATAATCCGTTTGGTTTTCATAATAACTATCAACTGGAACTGTATTTCCAGAGGAAGTTCTTTGCATCACAACAGTAAAATCTACTTTACTACCAGTGTGGCAATCACTACAAGCTTGATAGGTTGACCCTTCTTTCACACCAGTTACTGCAACTGTTTCTGGCATCCAAGCTGGAAAAATAACGCCAACAAAAGTGGTAAAATTTGTTGATGTTCCCGCAGCACAAAATATTAGTTTTCCTTTTCCATAAGCATATTTAATAGCATCTTCTATTTTGCTTACTGAAAAAATATAACCCATTGACATCGATATAATTTTAACGTTTGCATTATTTCCTAAAGCAGTAAAAGCTTTTTTCACACCTTCTTGTTCTTGATAACTATCAAGAACCACATTGGCTGCTGCTCGATACACTATTAAATTAGCATTGTAGGCCACACCAACAGGCAATCCTTTATCGTTTCGAGCACCTGTAGCAATAGAAGCCATGCTTGTTCCATGACCACACAAATCATTTGGACCATCAGTTGTTGTGCTCCATGGCCAAATAGAATCAACATAAACCCCAAACTTCTGAATAGTTCTACCAGTAGAAAGTCCATTATTAAAATTAGCCCCTAACAAAGATTGATTTGGAGAAACTCCAGTATCGACAATTCCTATAGTTACACCGCTACCAGTACTTATTGTCCATGCATCAGGAATATTTTGTGAGGTAAAGTTCCATGGGATTTTTGCATTTGGAGTTGTTGCAGTATAATCAACAGTAGCTAAAGTTTCTGCATCAAATCCGCAACCTGAACTTGTTCCTGTACTTGAACGATTCTGAGCATCTCGAACATCCAAATACCTGTAATCTGCAGGTTCGATATATCGTATGTATTTTGATTGTCGCAAGGCAATAATAGTTTCTTGTTTAGAAATTAAGACATCCATTAAATTCAAATCCGAATCAGCAGAAATTAAAATCTTATCTAAAGTTGTTGCTTCATATTTCATGATAATTGCTAACAACTCATTTTGAATTTTAGTATTATTAAATGTTTTAGCTCTTTCAAAATTATCTTTAGAATTTCCAAAGCCAATCGTTATGACATTATTGCCATGTATAGCAGCACTCCATAATAGTTGAGAATCTGCATAACTCCAGTTGAAATTTCTTTTGGTTGATACAAAACCATCTATTTTTGCATTAATTTGAGTTGGTGTTAATGGAGTTTTTTGATTTTCTGCAATTACAATTGAAATTTTATCCTGTGAGTCTTCTTTAGAACATGATGATAATACAATCAATGTTAAAAAAAGTAATTTTATAATTCTTCTTGACATAATTTGTTGGTTTTAATTGGTTTGACCTGACTAATATAATGAAATTTATAATTAGTTATTTGTTTTTTATAAAACTCCATTTTGTATTACATTTGCCATCCAATGTTAAAAGCGATAAACATACTAAACAAACGGGCCAAATTTGATTATGAAATAATCGAAACCTACACTGCTGGCATAGTTTTAACAGGAACAGAAATCAAATCTATTCGTCTAGGAAAAGCAAATATTACTGAGGGTTTTTGTGAGTTTCACAACGGAGAATTATTTGCAATTAATACCCAAATTGATGAATATCTTTACGGAAATCAATTCAATCATAAGGCAAAAAGCGAACGCAAATTATTACTCAACAAAAGAGAATTGCGAAAACTAGAAAAAGCATTCGATACAAAAGGTTTAACTATTATTCCTTTGAAATTGTTTACTAATGAAAAAGGAATCGCCAAACTTGACATTGCACTTTGTCGTGGTAAGAAAACCTATGACAAGCGAGAATCGCTCAAAGAACAAGACACAAAACGCGATTTAGACAGAATTAAAAAATCGTTTTAATTCGTAATCATCTTTTTGGTTTCAATTTTTCCTTCTTTTTGAATTTTCACAAAATACAATCCGCTTGAAAATTTTGATGTGTCAATTGTATTTGAAATAAAATCTTTGTCAGCAAAAACTCTTTTGCCTAAACCATCAAAAATCTCAATACTTGCATTTTCTGAATTTTCTAAACCTATATAATCTTTGAACGGATTTGGGAGCACATTCATTTTGTTCAACTCGTTTTCATCAATAGATAATGTACAATTACTGGGTGCTGCTCCAGCTACAGTTAATAGAATACCATTGTTTACAGACCAGTTTTCCCAAGTTCCTCCAGAACCTAAAGCATTTACCCAATTATTTACATCAAAATAATTGGTTCCAGTCATCGTACCAGGAACTTTATAGACTTTTAACGCCTGTCCGTTAGCATTCCAAGTTAATGGTTGACCCGATTGACAGGTTTCAATTGGGTTTAAATTGGAACAATTAGGCTGTATGAAATAAGCAAACTCCTGATAATTTGGATAATCTCCATAAACATGGGCAATACCATCATTCCCTACACATACGGCAACATATTCATTACATGCAATACCAAATACGTTGCTTGAATAATCATTTTTAAGTCTAGCCAAAAAAGTAGCTTGCCGCCCTTTTCTATCTGGATTATCATAGTGAGTATCGGTTATGACATTATTCATAAAGGGAATATTCAAAAAATCGTTATGTCCCAATGCAATTAATGAATTATATGGATTGCTCAAAGCTTGGGTAGAAGTTACAGTTCCATTTTGTGCCGAAAAATAACTACTTCCAAGTATCTCCATTCCAGCACTAGTTCCACCAATTGGGGCATGTTTTACATTTATATGTTGGTTGATTAAATCCTCTAAAGCATTATCCTTGAAATAAGAAATATAATCCCATTGATTTCCACCGGCAAACCAAATCATTTCTGCATTAGCCACTTTATTCAAAACATAAGGATTTATTGCACCGGCAGCCGATGTGATAACCAAAGTCTCAACCGAATTAACAGTAATTCCAAGTTGAGAATACAAATAATCATTATACCCATTTGTTCCTGTAGATCGCAAAACAACAACATCGCCGCCATTGGCTTTTTGCAACAACCATTTCATAGCATTGTCGTTCTCAGTTGCGCCTCCCATCATGCAAACTCCAAACTCGGTAGTTATGGCGATATTGGTTGTGTTTCCAGTGAAATAGGAAGTATATCCTTGTGAAAAGCTCAGAAAAGGAAGTAGTAGGAAAAGTAGTTTTTTCATCATATTAATTTTTATTTTCCAATAAGGGAACAAATTTAAAATCTCCAAATTCGTGCTTTTCAAATTGGGTTTCGTTCTTACGAATCAACAAAGTCATTATTTGTTCTTCTTTTCCCAGCGGAATTACCAACCTTCCCCCTATTTTCAATTGCGCCATCAACGGCTTCGGGATTATTGGTGCTCCAGCAGTTACAATAATACTATCAAACGGGGCATGATTTTCTAACCCTTTATAACCATCACCAAAAGACAAATGCTTCGGTTTAATTCCAAGTTTTGGTAACAGAAAAGAAGTTGATTTAAACAACTCATTTTGTCGTTCAACTGAATAAACTTTTGCGCCCATGGCAACCAAAACAGCTGTTTGATAACCTGAACCGGTGCCGATTTCAAGAATTTTATGGTCTTTTTTAACTTCCAGTAACTGACTTTGAAACGCCACAGTATAAGGTTGCGAAATAGTTTGTCCAGCACCAATTGGGAATGCTTTATCCTGATAAGCAAAATCTTCAAAACTAGAGTCTAAAAATAAATGCCTCGGAACTTGTCGAATAGCGTCTAAAACCTTTTGATCAATAATTCCTTTTCCTTCCAATATTTTCGCTAATTGATTTCGAAGTCCTAGATGCTTGCTGGTATTTTTCATGTCTTTACGAGGAACGAAGTAATCTCTTTCGTTTATTTCGTAAAAATAGAAAACAAATTATCAATTATCAATTATCAATTATTAATTAATTTCTATTTTTGATAAAATTTACTCCCATGCTCAAAGTTGGCGTTTTAGGTGCTGGTCACCTTGGAAAAATACACTTACGATTATTACAACAATCTGATAAATATGAACTTGTTGGTTTTTATGATGAAAACCACGAAAATGGAGCCAAAATCGAAGCCGAATTTGGATACAAACAATTTGACACCATTGCCAAATTAATTCATGCAGTTGATATTATCGACATTGTAACTCCTACTCTTTCGCATTACAAATGCGCCAAAGTTTCCATAAAATCTGGGAAACATGTCTTTATAGAAAAACCAATTTCAACAACCGTTGCCGAAGCTGAAGAAATCATTGCTTTAGCTAAAGAATACAACGTCAAAGGACAAGTGGGGCACGTAGAACGTTTTAATCCCGCATTCATTGCAGTGAAAGATATGATTGAAAGTCCGATGTTCATCGAAACCCATCGTTTGGCAGAATTCAATCCGCGCGGCACTGATGTTCCTGTAGTTTTAGATTTGATGATACACGATATTGATGCTATTCTGAGTGTCGTAAAGTCAAAAGTAAAAGCCGTTCACGCAAGCGGCGTTTCGGTTTTAAGTCAATCGCCAGATATTGCCAATGCGCGTATCGAATTTGAAAATGGGTGTGTCGCTAATATTACTTCGAGCAGAATTTCCATGAAAAACATGCGCAAATCCCGTTTCTTCCAAAAAGACGCTTACATCTCAGTAGATTATTTGGATAAAGTTTGTGAAGTGGTTAAAATGAAAGACGCTCCAGAAATTCCTGGTGATTTTGATATGATTTTACAAAATGCCGAAGGTGAGAAAAAACAAATCTATTTTGCCAATCCCGAAGTTTCAGCTAACAATGCCATTCTTGACGAACTAGAAACGTTTGCCGATGCCATCAATAACAATACAACGCCAATTGTAACTCTGGAAGACGGAACAGAAGCATTACGCGTGGCGTACATGATTATCGATTCGATGAATGAAAAATAATTCTATGAAATCAAGATTTAAAATTTTAATCTGTGAATCTGTTGCTATTATATTTAAACAAACTAACAAAATACAATGAAAACAATAGCTGTAATTGGCTCAGGAACAATGGGCAACGGAATTGCTCACACATTTGCACAAAGCGGTTTCACCGTAAAACTAATTGACGTTTCCGAAAAATCACTCGAAAAAGGAATGGCAACAATCGCCTCAAACCTTGATAGAATGGTTGCAAAAGGAACCATCACCGAAGATGACAAACACAAAACGATTTCAAATATAATCACCTATACGGATATCAAAGATGGAGTAGTTGGTTGTGATTTAGTGGTGGAAGCCGCTACAGAAAATGTTGGTTTAAAACTTCAAATCTTCAAACAACTAAGCGATATATGCGACCATAATGTGATTTTAGCAACCAACACTTCCTCTATTTCTATCACTCAAATCGCTGCCCAAGTTGTGCATCCAGAGCGTGTAATCGGAATGCATTTTATGAATCCAGTACCGATTATGAAATTAGTAGAAATCATTCGTGGCTATTCCACTTCCGATGAAGTGACAAAAACCATTATGGATTTATCCGTTAAATTAGGAAAAACACCAACCGAAGTCAACGATTATCCTGGCTTTGTAGCCAATAGAATTCTCATGCCAATGATAAACGAAGCCATCGAAACACTATACAACAAAGTAGCAGGCGTTTACGAAATTGACACCGTGATGAAACTCGGAATGGCTCACCCAATGGGACCATTACAACTAGCCGATTTCATCGGATTAGATGTTTGCCTTTCCATTTTAAACGTAATGTACGACGGATTTAAAAACCCAAAATACGCCCCTTGCCCACTCCTAGTCAATATGGTCATGGCTGGAAAACTCGGTATAAAATCAGGCGAAGGTTTCTATGATTACACCGAAAGCAAAAAAGCAGAGAAAATTGCGAAGCAATTTTCATAATTAACAATGGATAATTGATAATTGATAATTTTGGTAATTGTCAATTATCAATTGTCAATTATCAATTGAATAAATGAGCAAAATAATCCCCTTCAAAGCCGTTCGTCCCACGCCAGATAAAGTTGGTTTAGTCACCTGTAGAAACTACGACGATTATTCGCCAGCAGAGTTAGCTTCCTGGCTAAATTTCAATCCTTATTCGTTTCTCCATGTCATCCATCCTGCCCATGTCTATTCCCAAAAAATTACCTTAGACAAGCGTTTCAAAGGCGTGTCGCACAAATACCAAGACTTTAAGAACGACGGAATTTTTATAACAGAAGACAAACCCGTTTTCTTTCTGTACGAAATTCAAACAAAAGCGCAGACCTTCATTGGCTTCGTAGCGAGCACTTCCATCGAAGATTACAAGAATAATGTCATCAAAAAACACGAAGACACCTTGCAATATCGTGTCGAATATTTCAAAGACTATCTCCACCAAACGGGCTTCAATACTGAACCCGTTCTAATAACCTATCCCGATAATGAAACCCTGAATACATGGATTACCGATAAGAAAAAAAGCGCACCCATTTACAATTATTCGACCACTAATAAAGAAAAACACCAACTCTGGAAAATCGAAACCGACCAAGAAATTCAATGGTTGCAAAACCAATTTGAAAACATCCCCGAACTCTACATCGCCGATGGGCACCACCGTTCCGCATCAGCCGAATTGTTGTATGACGAAGACATCCATTCAGGCAACCAAAACCTGAACTACTTTATGAGTTTCCTGATAGCCGAAAGCAATATAAAAATCTACGAATACAACCGTATTATACGCGATTTGAATGGGCATACTAAAGATGATTTCCTTGAAAAACTAGCCGAAAACTTCATCATCAAAGACAAAGAACAAGAACTCTGGAAACCACAAAGCAAGTTCGAATTCGGGATGTACCTCGACGGACATTTCTATGCACTATTTTACAAACAAGGAAATAATTTCAATATTGCCATTGATATTGCTTTATTGAGTAATCTCGATGCCCAAATTTTATACAACACAGTCCTGCAACCAGTACTCGGAATAGAAGACTTACGAAACGACGAACGCATCGAATACATCCCGGGAAAACAATCCATTTCAACCATAAAAGAACTCGTTGACGAAGGCGAATTCGAAGTCGGCTTTATGCTATTCCCATCCGATATTTCAGAAATCAAAGCCCTTGCTGACAAAAACCTAATCATGCCGCCAAAAAGCACCTACATCGAACCAAAATTCCGCAGTGGATTGATGGTTTATGAGCTTTAATTTGAAAAATTGAAAATGTCAATACAAGAAAACTTAAATAACATTAAATCCATAATTCCAGCCCACGTAACTTTGGTAGCAGTCTCTAAAACCAAA
>JAYVNT010000372.1:0-3899 GCA_043758285.1 Flavobacterium sp. | reverse complement strand
ATTAGGGACATTCAGGAAAAAGACCGCTACCATGTCATTTTTGCCAATCCTCCTTTTGGTGGAAAAGAACGCCCCGAAGTGCAACAGAATTTTGATATAAAAACGGGTGAAACGGCTTTCCTTTTCTTACAACATTTTATCAAAAACCTCAAAGCGGGTGGTAGAGCTGCCATTGTGATTAAAAATACTTTTTTGAGTAATTCAGATAATGCTTCGGTATCGCTCAGAAAGCATTTATTAGCAACCTGTAACCTCCATACCGTGCTGGATATGCCCGCAGGAACGTTTACGGGGGCGGGTGTGAAAACGGTAACGCTATTTTTTACCAAAGGAGAACCCACCCAAAAAATCTGGTTTTATCAGTTTGATGCAGGGCGAAGCATGGGCAAAACCAATGCCTTGAACGATGTGGATATGCAGGATTTTATTACGTTGCAACAAACAAAAGCCGAAACAGAAAAGAGTTGGAGCATTAAAATTGCCGATGTACAAACGCATAACTATGACCTAAGTGTAAAGAACCCCAACACGCCCGAAGAAGCACCGCTAAGAAGCCCAATGAATATTTTGATTGAAATGCAAAACCTTGATACTGAGACAAATGAGATTTTATTGGCGATTAAAAATTTGATTTGATGATATCTCTCAATTGTGAGCCAAGCTGATTCACTTTTGAAAATACAGATTTTACAAAGGAAAAATTGCCCTCGGCTAATGATTTTCAACAAATTTTAAGCCCTAAGAAAAATGGAAAATAAACCCAGCCTCTCCAAAAATCTGCTAATCACGGATGTTTTGGCTATTTTAAAATCAGCCAGACAGCAAGCATATAGTGCCGTCAATACCGCTATGGTGCAAGCCTACTGGTTGATGGGTAAAAGAATTGTGGAAGAAGAACAAAATGGAGAGAAAAAAGCTACTTATGGAGAATCTTTGCTTAAAAATCTATCAATAGCTTTGACAGTAGAATTTGGAAAGGGGTTTTCTTATGCCAACCTTAGAAATTTTAGACAATTTTATCTTACTTTTCCTGATGCCGAGATTTGCTACGCACTGTGTAGCAAATTGACATGGAGTCATAATCGCTTGATAATGCGAGTGGAAAATCCCGAAGCAAGAAATTATTATTTGAAAGAATGTGCCAATCAAAATTGGAGTACACGCACCTTAGAACGAAATATTACTACTTTTTACTATCAACGGTTACTGTCTTCTCAACAAAAACAAACTAAGCAAACGCCCCAAAAAACAGACGTAAATGACTTTATTAAAGACCCTTATATTTTTGAGTTTCTGAATATTCCAGAACCCAATAATTCCTTAGAAAAAGATATTGAAAGTGCCTTGATTGAAAATTTACAGGCGTTTTTATTGGAATTGGGAAAAGGGTTTTCGTTTGTAGGAAGACAATTTAGAATTTCTACCGAAACGAGCCATTTTTATATTGACCTTGTTTTTTATAATTATTTACTCAAATGTTTTGTCTTGTTTGACCTAAAAACAACCAAACTGAGCCACCAAGATACTGGGCAGATGGATATGTATATCCGTATGTTTGACGACCTTAAAAAACAAGACAACGATAACCCAACCATTGGAATAATACTCTGTGCAGAAAAAGATGAAACCGTAGTAAAGTACAGTATCTTGAACGAACATAAACAATTGTTTGCCACTAAATATATGCCGTATTTGCCCACAGAAGAAGAACTAATTGCTGAAATAGCCCGTGAAAAACGATTGATTCAAGAAAAAAATGATAAATAACATGAAAAAAGGATGGGAAATAAAAAAATTGGGAGAGGTTTGTGAGTTTCAAAATGGTTTTGCGTTTAAAGGGAACTCGTTTAAAGATAACGGTTTTCCTGTTTTGAGAATATCAAATATTCAGAATAATGACGTTGATTTTAATAATTTAGTTTTTATTGATGAAACAGGTTACAAAGAAGACTTATCGAAGTATAAAGTAGAAAAAGGAGATTTATTAATAGCAATGTCTGGCGGAACAACAGGAAAAATTGGCTTTAATAAAAGTGAAACAGTGTTCTTACTAAATCAGCGTGTTGGAAAATTTATACCAAAGAAGGAATTAGTAAAAATTTGGTTATATTATTTTCTTTTAGAGAAAGTTGAAGATAATTTGAAGATTTCTGCGGGTTCTGCACAACCAAATTTAAGCACAGAACAAATCAAGTCCTTTGCAATCCCAATCCCTCCCCTCCCAGAACAACAACGCATCGTCTCTATTTTAGATGAAGCCTTTACTTCAATTGAGCAAGCCAAAGAAAATTTGCAACGCAATTTGCAAAATGCCAAAGAGCTTTTTCAAAGTGAATTGAATAGTATTTTTACGAATAAAGGTGAGGGTTGGGAAGGGACTACACTAAAAGCAAATATAGAATTATCAACAGGATTTGCATTTAAAAGTAAATTTTATACTGATAATGAAGATGATATTTTATTACTTCGGGGGGATAACATAATGCAAGGTAATTTCCGCTGGCAAGATGCTAAAAGATGGAATAAAAGCGAATATCACGACTATGAGAAATATCAATTACAAGAAAATGATATAGTTTTAGCAATGGATAGACCTTGGGTAAAAGCTGGTTTAAAATGTGCAAAATTAACAATAAATGAAATGCCTTCTTTATTAGTACAACGAACAGCAAGATTAAGAGCAAATTCTAAAATTGATAGTTCATTTCTGTATCATTTAATTAGGTCAAGAGGTTTTATTACTTACTTGCTTAAAGGTCAAACTGGACTTGGAGTACCCCATATAAGCGGCCCGCAAATATTAAGTTTTAGCTTTTCAAGACCATTATTAACCGAACAACAAAAAATCGTCCAACAACTCGACAAATTATCAGCGGAGACGAAGCGATTAGAGGCGATGTATCAGCAGAAATTGAATGCTTTGGAAGAATTGAAGAAGAGTATTTTGCAGAAGGCTTTTTTGGGGGAGTTGAGTAATTAATCATCATAAAATTATGGAAAAAGATTTAACAAATTCTTCCATTGAACGGAAGAATATTCTTAATAATAATTATGCTATTCAAGAGGTTTACAGCAATGTGGGCTTCTATGGGATAAAATTTGATGGTAAGTATCGCTTCACAAAACAGCAAGTTGCTGACTATTTTGAAGTTGATGCACGTACTATTGATAGACTATTAGAAAATAATAAAGATGAACTTGAACAAACAGGTTATGAAGTATATACAGGTGCTAAACTTAAAGATTTTAAAGAACGAGTTAAAACTGTAATTAGTGATATAGAATTTGGTAACGACATAGATGTCGTTACCAAAGGAGATAATAGAATAGTAGCAGATGAAGTAAACATAGATTATCTGGACATTGATAGTCTTAACAAAACTACAATTCTTGGCATTTTTACTTATAAAGCATTTATCAATGTAGGAATGCTTCTAACAACTTCTGCAAAAGCACAACAGTTAAGAAGTTTGGTATTAGATATTGTAATAGATGTACTTAATAAAAAAATGGGAGGAAGTACAAAATTTATCAATCAAAGAGAAGAAGAGTTTTTACCCAGTGCCATTAGAGAATATAATTATAGACAAGAGTTTACAAATGCCTTAGATTATTATATTGATGATAATAAGTTTAAATACAGCCAATTAACCGATAAAATATATAAAAGTATATTTAAGGAAAACTCGAAAGAGTATAGACAAATTCTAAACTTGAATGCAAAGGAAAGTGCAAGAAGTACCATGTATTCAGAGGTGTTAGACTTGATTTCAAGTTATGAGAATGGATTTGCAGACTATTTGAAAAGAAAATCAGAAACAGAATGTAGAAAGTTAAGATTATCAGAAGCACATATCTTATTTCTGGAATTTGAACAAGTCATGGAAGCATTCATTATG
>JAYVNT010000371.1:0-3907 GCA_043758285.1 Flavobacterium sp. | reverse complement strand
TCCTCCAAAATTTTTCCGCTCCACAAAACATTGTCCGAAAGAATGATTCCGCCTTTGTTCATCATCGGAACAATTAAGTGGAAATAATTAATATAGTTCTCTTTATCGGCATCGATAAAAACCAAATCGTATTTTTTAGTTAGCGTCGGGATGATATTCAAAGCTTCACCAAGATGTTGGGTAATTTGATTCGCCCAAACAGTTTTGTCAAAATATTTCCTCTGAAAATCAAACAATTCTTCTTCGTTGTCCAAGGTGTCAATCGTTCCGTTTTTGGCTAACCCTTCCGCCAAACATAGTGTAGCATAACCTGTATAAGTTCCCACTTCAAGAATAGTTGTCGGATGAATAATTTTGGAGAGCATACTCAAAACCCTTCCCTGAAAATGGCCACTTAACATTCTTGGTTGCAGAATTTTTTGATGAGTTTCTTTATTTAATTGTGCTAACAATTCAGGTTCGTCTTGCGAATGAAGGGTAACATAAGTATCTAATTCTTCGGAAAGGAAATGCATGGTTTGTTTTTTACAAAAATACAAATTAAGAAGTAACCAAAATACCCTAAATTTGCGCCATGGAAATCGAGAAAAAAGACATCCGAAGTTTAACTAAAGAGCAATTGCGTGATTTTTTTGTGGCCAATGGCGACAAAGCTTTTCGCGGTAATCAAGTCTATGAATGGCTTTGGAGCAAAGCGTCACACAATTTTGAAGACATGACAAATGTTTCCAAAGAAACGCGAACGATGCTCGAAAATAACTTTGTGATTAATCACATCAAAGTCGATACCATGCAGCGCAGCGAAGATGGAACGGTTAAAAATGCTGTCCGACTTCACGATGGATTAATAGTCGAAAGTGTTTTAATTCCAACAGAAACCAGAACTACGGCTTGTGTTTCAAGTCAGGTTGGTTGTAGTTTGGATTGTAATTTCTGCGCCACAGCACGTTTAAAAAGAATGCGAAATCTCGAACCTGGAGAAATCTACGATCAGGTTGTAGCTATTGACAGAGAAAGCCGTTTGTATTATAACCGACCGCTTTCTAACATTGTTTTTATGGGAATGGGTGAACCGCTGATGAATTATAATAATGTGATTAAGGCGATTGACATGATTACTTCGGAAGAGGGATTGGGAATGTCTCCAAAACGGATTACAGTTTCTACTTCGGGAGTTTCAAAAATGATTAAAAAAATGGCAGATGATGAGGTGAAATTCAAGTTGGCTGTTTCATTGCATTCAGCCATTGAAGAAACAAGAAACCATATAATGCCTTTTACAAAAAACTTTCAGTTGCCTGAATTGAAGGAAGCTTTGCAATATTGGTATAAAAAAACAAAAAGCAAAATAACTTATGAATATGTGGTTTGGAAAGGAATTAACGATGACAAAGATTCTATTGACGCTTTAGTCAAATTCTGTAAATATGTTCCGTGTAAAGTCAATTTAATTGAATATAATCCAATTGATGATGGCGAATTCCAACAAGCGTCAGACCAAGTAGTAGATAATTATATCAAAGCATTAGCAAAAAATGATATTGTCGCCAAAGTGCGCCGAAGCAGAGGAAAAGACATTGATGCAGCTTGTGGTCAATTAGCTAATAAATCATAAAAAAAGTCCCGATTCAGATTTAGAATCGGGACTTTCTTCATTTACAGTAAGACATGTTTAATTTCCAAAAGTATGCGCAACTGGAGTTCCACCATCTATAGCTATTGTAAAATTAGCATCACAATCGCCATTTCCATAATCTAATACTGCTGTATGATTTGGTCTTGTTATAGTAATAATTCCTGAAACTAATCTGTATTGACAGCTATTTTTAAAGGTCAAAGGACTTGCTACTAAAATCACATTGGTTTGTGTTCCACCGTCAGGTCTTGTAGTTGTCATATTTCCATATACTTTGTAAATTCTGTTATCCGAATTGAGAGGAAGACCAAAACCTTGTACACATTCTCTAGTTCTCGTACCTACTCTATGATATACACCACCAGAAGCTGCTAAAGTAACTGTCATGTCAATATCCATTGTGTGTATTGGATGAAGGTCAGCTAGAAGAGTACTGCCCGCAACAGTTCTTGTAACAGTTCTACTTCCTGAAACTAAATTTCCATTGTGTGTGAAGTTCTCAAAACTATAATTGATAACATAAGAAGCCGGAGTAAAAGGCAAACTACCACTAATGATAATAGTACCATTTAAAGTATTTCCATTAAACACACAATTGTTGAATGTTACTCTTCTCGTCCATAACGTTGAGGTTACAGTAGTCGTTACAGTAGCACAAGAAGGGATAAGCGAAGCAACTACATTTGCAGACTTACCAGTTTCAGAAGGGAACTGTTGTGTAAACTGATCTTCTACGACGCTTGAAACATCATCAGAAGCTTGATCCATTTTACGACTCGCTAGAACATCTGTAGTTGTTAAACTCGTGTCAGTTGAGCCGCTGTCTTTAGAGCAACTAGCTAATGAAAAAATAGCAACTATTGCCATCATTCTAAATAAATTCATTGTTTTCATAAGTAATATTTTTAAGTTTGAGTAAGTTGGAATGAATGTTTTAAAAAAGGTTTAATCAAAGATAAAATTTTTTTTCAAACAGCATCATTATAGTATCTTTGAAACGATGAATATCACCTCACAAATAAAAAAACCCATCCAAGTTGAAATGGAACTTTTCGAGAAAAAGTTCTATGAATCCATGACCTCAAAGGTGGCGTTGCTCAATCGAATTACCTATTATATTGTAAACAGAAAAGGGAAACAAATGCGTCCCATGTTTGTTTTTTTGGTTGCCAAAATGATTTCCGAACAGGATGAGGTCAACGAAAGAACCTATCGTGGGGCTTCGGTTATCGAATTAATTCATACCGCAACCCTTGTTCATGACGATATTGTGGATGATAGCAATAAGCGTAGAGGATTTTTCTCCATCAATGCCTTGTGGAAAAATAAAATTGCGGTGCTTGTTGGCGATTATTTATTGTCAAAAGGACTATTGCTTTCTATTGATAATGGCGATTTTGATTTGCTCCGAATAATCTCTGTTGCGGTGCGTGAAATGAGCGAAGGCGAATTACTTCAAATTGAAAAAGCACGACGATTAGATATTGTTGAAGAAGTGTATTATGAAATCATTCGCAAGAAAACCGCAACCTTAATTGCCTCTTGTTGCGCGCTTGGCGCCAAATCGGTTTCGGAAGATGAAGCTTTAGTTGAAAAAATGCGACTGTTTGGCGAACTCATCGGAATGGCATTTCAAATCAAAGACGATTTATTTGATTATACCGACGATGCCATCGGAAAACCAACCGGAATAGACATCAAAGAACAAAAAATGACACTGCCTTTAATTCACGCATTGAATAATTGCTCGTCAAAAGAAAAAAGTTGGTGCATCAATTCCATCAAAAATCACAACAAAGACAAAAAGCGTGTTAAAGAAGTGATTCAATTTGTAAAAGACAAAGACGGATTGCATTACGCCGAAGAAAAAATGGCAGAATTCCAGCAACAAGCACTTCAAATTCTGGAAACTTTCCCTCAATCTGAATACAGAGATGCCTTATCACTAATGGTGAATTATGTTATTGACCGAAAAAAATAGTTTACCAATTAGTGAATGTGTCAATTTGTAAATGGGTCAATTTGTTTAATTTTATTTATAGCCGTGAAGTATTGAATTTACCGGTTTTTTTCATTTTCAAATTTTCAAATTGGCACATTTTCAAACTGCCATGCAACCATCTTCCATCCATTTTCGTCTATGCTAATAGAAGTCGGTTATTTGAACTGTATACTAAACACTGAACACTGAACACTTGTAATGAAGGTAATCAATTTACATCAAGAAGAAAAGGAATTAATCGGACTGGCTGTCGAAAATAACCGTCATGC
>JAYVNT010000370.1:0-11925 GCA_043758285.1 Flavobacterium sp. | reverse complement strand
ATGTCTACGGACTCTAAATGTTCTGCGCCATTTAATCCAACAACTTCGGCAGGTGTTATTAAATGAACTCGTCCCGTTTTTTTATATTCTTGCAGTTTTTCAACCGAATCTAATGCGCCGCGAAATTCATTTCTTCTGTGAATTAGCGTTACTTCGGAAGCCACATCAGCTAAAAAAATGCTCCAATCTAAAGCTGAATCGCCACCGCCAGCAATGACTATTTTTTTATTTCGGAACAATTCTGGGTCTTTCACAAAGTATTCAATTCCTTTATCTTCGTAGAAAGTGATGTCATCAATGATTGGTTTTCTAGGTTCAAAACTACCCAAACCTCCAGCAATAGCCACTGCTTTGGCGTGATGTTTTGTTCCTTTATTAGTCGTTACAATAAAAGTCCCATCGTCAAGTTTATCAATGGTTTCGGCATTTTCGTTTAGTGTAAATCCCGGTTGGAATTGTTTGATTTGTTCCATCAAATTGGCAACTAAATCGCCTGCTAACACTTCGGGGAAACCCGGAATATCATAAATGGGTTTCTTTGGATATAATTCGGAGAGTTGCCCACCAATTTGAGGCAAAGCATCTATAATGTGGCATCTTAATTTTAATAATCCTGCTTCAAAAACGGCAAAAAGCCCCGTTGGTCCTGCGCCGATTATTAGTATATCTGTTTCAATCATTCAAAAAAAGTTTAAAAAAGTTTAAGCGTCTAAGAGTTTAAAATAATCTCAAACAAAAAACTAAGCAATATTCTCTACCGTTTCTATTTGCGGCGCATATCGCTTTATAGTGGTTTCTACGCCAGCTTTCATCGTACTCATGCTCAAACTACAAGATGTACAGGCGCCTTGCAAACGCACTTTTACATGTTTTTCATCTTCTATAGAAACCAAACTAATATCACCACCATCAGAATTCAGAAAAGGTCTGATTTCTGCCAATGCTTTTTCGATGTTTAATGTTAATTCTTCGTTTGTCATTATTTAGACATTTTAGATTATTAGACTACTTAGATATTTTAGACTTCTTAGATATTTTAGACTTCTTAGATATTTTAGATTCTTAGATTCTTAGATTTCTAGATTTTACTCTAAGTTGTCTATGAAGTCTAAGCAGTCTAAGTTGTCTAAGTTGTCTACTTTTTATTTACGGCAGAACATCCCGCCATAGTTGTTATTTTGATAGCTTCTGTCGGTGGTAAACTTTCGTTTCTGTTTACGGTTTCTTGAACCACATTTCTGGTAATTTCTTCAAAGACTTTTTCAATTACAGATGCTGTTTGTAAAGCAGCTGGACGACCATAATCTCCGGCTTCGCGGATGCTTTGTACTAGTGGAACTTCGCCTAAAAAGGGCACTTGCAAATCTTCTGCAAGATTTTTGGCTCCTTCTTTTCCGAAGATGTAATATTTGTTGTCTGGCAGTTCTTCTGGTGTGAAGTATGCCATGTTTTCGATAATTCCGAGAACGGGAACGTTGATGCTGTCTGATAAAAACATCGAAACGCCTTTCTTGGCATCCGCCAAAGCTACGGCTTGTGGTGTGCTCACCACAACAGCTCCAGTAATTGGTAACGATTGCATGATGGATAAATGAATATCGCCTGTTCCCGGTGGTAAATCGATTAGCATGAAGTCTAATTGTCCCCAATCGGCATCAAAAATCATTTGGTTCAACGCCTTAGAAGCCATTGGGCCTCGCCAAATAACGGCTTGGCTTGGTGCGGTAAAAAATCCGATGGATAGAATTTTTATCTCGTAGCTTTCTACGGGTTTCATTTTAGATTTGCCATCAACTTCAACCGAAATCGGTTTTGCATTCTCAACATCAAACATGATGGGCATGGATGGTCCGTAAATATCGGCATCAAGAATTCCGACTTTGAAACCCATTTTGGCTAACGTCACGGCAAGATTTGCGGTTACGGTTGATTTACCAACGCCGCCTTTACCAGAAGCCACAGCAATGATATTGCTAATTCCCGGCATGGGTTTGCCTTTAATCTCATTAGGGTTTGTCGGAGCTTCAACTTTGATATTCACTTTCACAACAACACTAGGAGAGAATTTTTCTTGGATTACTCTTCTGATATCGTCTTCGGCACGTTTTTTTATGTGCATTGCGGGTGTTGCAATGAGTAAATCTACGATTACTTCGTTGCCAAAAGTGAGTACGTTTTTGACCGCGCCACTCTCTACCATATTTCTTCCTTCGCCAGCAATAGTGATGTTTTCTAATGCCGAGATGATTTCATTTCTATCTAATTTCATACTTGAGTTTAAAAGTTTATGCGTTTAAATATTTGGAGATTAGTTTCCTTGTGCTTATTTAAACTGAATTTAGATTGCAAAGATAGGTAGAAGTTTATGGGTTTAAAAGTTAAAAAAGGTTTAAAAGTTTGAAGGGAGATGGGGAAAGAGCTAAAGGCAAAAAAAAACAGCTTACTGCAATCTGTTGCAAGGGAATGCTCTGCCGGACAAGCTTTAGTGCAATATGGAGCAACGGATTGCAGTAAATGAAAATAGAACAGCTTTATAAATTTATAAGAACTAGGATGTTGAAAAAAATTGCCACAGCACCACTATTGGTTTTAATCTATTTTTATAAAATTGTGCTATCGCCATTGATGCCGGCAAGTTGCCGTTTCGACCCCACGTGTTCCAGTTATTTTATTGAAGCATTGAAAATTCATGGCCCACTTAGAGGCACTTTTTTAGGTTTGAAAAGAATTGCACGTTGCCATCCTTGGGGGAAAAATGGCTACGATCCTGTTCCCGAAAAAAAATGTTCCCATTAAAGTTTCCATAATTTGTATAGTCATTTTACAACAAAACACTATTTTTACAATTCAACATAACCCAAATAATAATCAGTCATGATTTGGAATCCAACAGAAGGAATAAATATTGGTTTTTTTACCATCCGTTATTATAGCTTAATGTTCGTCATAGCTTTTGGACTTGGATGGTACATAATGAAACACATTTTCGAAAAAGAAAAGGAATCGATTGAAAAATTAGACACCTTATTTATTTGGACCGTTATAGCTACTTTGCTTGGCGCAAGATTAGGACATGTGTTTTTTTACGATTGGGAATATTATAGAAATAATCTATTAGAAATTCTGCTGCCCTTTAGATTTAGTCCAAAGTTTGAATTTACGGGTTTTCAAGGATTAGCCAGTCATGGTGCCGCAATTGCCATAATTATTGCCATGTATTTTTATAGTTTAAGAGTGATTAAAAGGCCCATGCTTTGGGTTTTGGATAGAGTTGTAATTCCAGTTGCTAGTGGCGCAATTTTTGTTAGAATTGGAAATTTTTTCAACTCCGAAATTGTTGGTAAGGTTACCAATTCTCCATTTGGCGTTCGATTTGTTAGAGATTATTATTCTCCGAGAGAAATTGTTAATGCCACAAAAATTTCGAATGTAAATGATGCCTATCACGCACTTGTTAGCGACCCAAAATACGCCGCACTTTTAGAAAAAGTTCCCGCCAAACATCCCGCACAATTATATGAAGCTGGCTTGTATGTGTTCGTATTTTTAATTCTTTTCTTGTTGTATTGGAAAACAAAAACTGCCGAAAAACATGGTTTGCTTTTTGGGTATTTTCTAATCTTGCTTTGGTCTGTCCGATTTGTGGTGGAATATGTAAAAGAAAGTCAGGGAGGAATAGAAGAAACTTTCGGTTTGTTTTCAACAGGACAATGGCTCAGTATTCCTTTTATTTTAGTGGGAATTTATTATTTATTCGTTGCCGAAAAACCTGTAGAAGATACTATTTGATTTGATATAAACCGACAAAAAAAGTCCCGATAAATTCGGGATTTTTTTATTCTTCTTCGTTAGTATGAGAAATGGAATAATTGCGCCATTTTTCAATACAATCTTGCATATCTTGCGGCAATTCGGTATCAAACCGCATAAACTCTTTTGTAGTTGGGTGAATAAAACCAAGTGTTTTGGCATGCAATGCTTGTCTTGGCAATGCTTTAAAACAGTTGTCTATAAACTGCTTGTATTTTGTAAAAGTGGTTCCTTTCAAAATTAAATCGCCGCCATAACGTTCGTCATTAAATAAAGTGTGCCCAATGTGTTTCATGTGCACTCTAATTTGATGCGTTCTTCCAGTTTCTAGTTTGCACGAAACCAAAGTCACATAACCAAAACGTTCCAAGACTTTATAATGAGTAACGGCATGTTTACCAATTTCGGGATCAGCAAAAACCGCCATTTGCATTCTGTCTTTAACATGACGAGCAATATTACCTTCTATCGTTCCTTGCTCCTCTTTTACATTTCCCCAAACCAACGCAATATATTCGCGTTCCGAAGTTTTATCTTCAAATTGCTTTGCCAAATGGGTCATGGCTTGCTCCGTTTTCGCAATAACCAAAAGTCCAGAAGTGTTTTTATCAATTCTATGAACCAATCCAGGTCTTTCGCTAGAATTCATCGGAAGATTTTCAAAATGAAACGCCAACGCATTGACTAAAGTTCCAGTGTAATTGCCGTGTCCGGGATGAACTACCAATCCTGGTGGTTTATTGATGACTAATAATACATCGTCCTCATAAACAATATCAAGTGGAATATCTTCGGGATAAATATGATTTTCAAACGGTGGATGTGACAGCATTACACGAACCACATCAAAAGGTTTTACGCGATAATTTGATTTTACCGGAACATCATTCACCCAAATATTCCCCGAACTAGCGGCATTTTGAATTTTGTTTCGCGTAGCATTTTCAACCAATTGCATCAAGAACTTATCCACACGCAACAACGATTGTCCTTTGGCAGCAACATGTCGGTGGTGTTCAAATAATTCCTCTTCTTCTAATTCAGGAGTATCGCTGTTAAGGTTCATTTACAGGAATAATTTTCGTAGTATCTACAGTCGTAGTATCAACGGTTTCTTCATAAGTTACTTTTCCATCGCCAAGAACCAAATCAATTTTGGAAGATTTCAAGACTTTATCACCTGCTTTCAATTTCTTTCCGTTCAATCGCAACTCAAGCACCATGTCTTTACCCAAATAGGGTTTATAAGTAATTGTTCCTTCTTGCAAACCAACGGCTTCTAGTGTTGGCACCGCTTGACGATAGGTTTTCTCAATTAAATCAGGTAAAGAAACCATCGTATATTTGGAAGCATTTATTTTGATATAAATTTTTCTGCCTTCTTTTACTTTGGCACCCGCTTTTGGCTCTTGTTCAACAATGGTAAGTTTCGGAAAATCGGGTTTAAAGTCAACCGTATCCAAAATTATATAATCCAAATCAATAGCGGCTAATTTTTCTTCCGCTTGTTCAGCACTTAATCTGCTCAAATCGGGTACGGTAATTTCCTGTCCGTGATGCGTTGTATAGGTTATCCAATGAAAAAATAAATACGAAATCGCGGCAACAATTGCAAAAGCAGCAAGAATTTGAGCAAAGAAAACTCCGCTGGTTAAATATTTTCGTAAACTCATAGAAAAATTAATTTGCACAAAGATATAAAAAACCTAAAAGTATTTGGTTTGAAAAAAAATGATAATTTTGTATAAACTAAAACATGCCTAAATGAACGTAGCAGTAGTAATGGGTGGATATTCAGATGAGTCTGTAATATCATTACGAAGTGGTCAATTAATCCTAAATCATCTTGACAAAACAAAATACCTGGCTTTTGAAGTTCATGTGCTTGCAACTGAATGGTATTGCTTAATTGAATCGGTTAAATACCCAATCAACAAAGCTGACTTTACGTTTATTAAAGACAATCAAACTATAAAATTTGACGTTGCTCTAAACACTGTTCACGGAACTCCAGGAGAAGATGGGCACCTGCAAGCGTATTGGGAACTAATCGAATTACCTTATTCAGGTTGTAATTATTACCAATCAAGCTTGACTTTCAACAAAAGAGACACGCTTTCTGTCTTGTCAAAATTTAATATTCCAAAAGCAAAATCAATTTATATAACAAAAGGCGATGTGATTGATGGAAACAAAATCATTGCCGAATTAGATTTACCTTTCTTTGTAAAACCCAATCAATCCGGCAGTAGTTTGGGGATTTCCATGGTAAGCACTTTGGATGATTTGCCAAAAGCCCTTGATTTCGCTTTCGCGGAAGACAATGACATTCTAATTGAATCCTATTTAAACGGAACCGAAGTTTCCGTTGGCGTATTAAATTATAATGGAGCAACAAAAGTGCTTGGCATTACTGAAATTCTTTCACAAAATGCTTTCTTTGATTATGAAGCCAAATATTTAGGCAAATCAGAAGAAATCACACCTGCCAGAATTTCTTATGAATTAGAAAAATTGGTAATTGAAACTGCTAAAAAAGTATATGAATCGTTAGGAATGATTGGCTTTTCACGCACTGATTTCATTATCATGAATGGCATTCCACATTTTATCGAAATCAATACCAATCCGGGTTTATCGCCGCAAAGTATTTTTCCACAACAAGCGACTTACGCAAATATTCAGTTCAGCGATTTGTTGGATAACGAAATTAAACTAGCTTTACAAAGAAAACCTATTTGGAAAAAGTAAATCATCATGAAAAGAAAAGCCGTTTTCCCTGGTTCGTTTGACCCAATAACTAATGGTCATTATGATATTATCAAAAGAGGCATTTCGCTTTTTGATGAAGTAATTGTTGCTATTGGTATCAATGCCGAAAAGAAATATATGTTTTCTTTAGAAGACCGGAAAAAGTTTATCGAAGAAGCTTTCAAAGACGAACCTAAAGTTTCTGTCATTACCTATGAAGGCTTAACGATTGATTTATGCAGAAAAATAGACGCTGAGTTTATTCTTCGAGGCCTTCGAAATCCTGCCGATTTTGAATTCGAAAAAGCCATTGCACATACTAATAGAAGATTGTCAAAAATTGAAACGGTCTTTCTATTAACCGCTTCCAAAACTTCTTATATCTCATCAAGTATTGTTCGTGATGTCATCAGAAATGGTGGAGATTACACGGTTTTAGTTCCGCATTCAGTTATGGTTAAAAATAGTTAAACACAGATTAGCACAAATTCATCTGTTGAAATCAGTGAAATCTGTATTAGTTTATTGTTCTTCTTTATTGTTCTTCCTTCTTAATCACTTTCCGCGCGACTTCAATCTTAAACTTCTTGCCTTTCATTTTTTCGTCACGAATGGCAATCAGTAAATCTTTTACTTTTTTGGATTTTACAGCTGCGAACGAGATGAAATCCTTAACTTCAATCAAACCCAAATCACCTTTCTCTAGTTTTCCTTTTTGAGAAAAGAAACCAACGATGTCAATCTTGTTCAGTTTGTTTTTCTTTCCGCCGCTGATATAAATCGTCTGGAATTCAGGTGGTTTTGGTAACGAATTGGAATTATCAACATTCAAGACTTTCATTCCATAATCGATATAATCCATTTTCTTTTCACTTTCGTGAGCGATGATATAAGCTGTTCCGGTTGCCAGCATTCTGGCGGTTCTTCCGTTTCGGTGCGTGAATGCATCTTCTTTTGATGGCAAATGATAATGAATAACGTGTTTCATTTCTGGAATATCCAAACCACGGGCAGCCAAATCGGTGGTAACCAAATAACTTACGCTGCCATTTCTGAACTGGATTAAAGCACGTTCTCTTTCATCCTGATCCATTCCGCCGTGATAATACGTCGCGTAGATTCCTTTTTCGTTTAAAGCATCGCTAATGCGTTCGGCAGCATCCCGATGATTGCAGAAAATAATCGCAGCTTCCGATTTCAATGTACAAATCAAATTAAATAGCGAATTGATTTTGTCTTTGTCTTTCGACACGACCATTTTCATCGAAAGATTCGTATTTTCTTCTTCAGTCGGAATAAAATCTAAAACCGTTGGATTTACAACTTTCGTATATCTCGGAATTTCAACATCCGAAGTTGCCGAAACCAAAATACGTTTATTCAGTTTGGTCAATCTTGAAATGATAAACGACATCTGTTCGTGAAAACCAAGCTGCAACGATTTGTCAAATTCGTCCAGAACCAAGGTCTCAATATAATCTGTTTTGAAAGTTCCTCTGTCAATATGATCCATAATTCTTCCAGGCGTTCCAATTAAAACCGCTGGTGGATTCGACAAATTCTTAATTTCGGTTTCAATAGAATGTCCACCATAGCAAACATTTACTTTATAATCGGTGCCCATTTTTTTCCAAACCTGCTCAATCTGCAATCCCAATTCGCGTGAAGGAACTAAAATGAGGCATTGCACTCTGGTGTTGATGTCTTCGTTTAGCATTTCAAAAATTGGAAGTAAAAAAGCAAGCGTTTTCCCCGAACCTGTTGGCGAAAGCAATAAAACATTTGTATAATTCAGAATGGCTTCAGAAGCTGTGTTCTGCATTTCGTTTAGGCTTTCGATGCCTAAATTCAGTAATAAATTGTTGGAATGTGGATTTTTATACATTTGGCAAAGGTAAAGCCAATTATTTGTTTTTACTATCAGGAAACAATTCTTGAGTTCGCTTTTCCATTTCGCAGGCAATTATTGCTCCGTCTCCGCCTTGTTCTTTGAGTTTCTCTTTAATGTTTTTATAGCTTTCGGCATCTCTATCCTGGCTCAATTTAAATACATGTTCTAATGAAGTTACTTCTATTTCAATCGCGACAATTAATTTCATGAATTTTTGTTTAAACGATTCATCAACATTGTCAAAATAAGTAGACGATTGTTTGTTATAACCTTCAAAATGCAATGTCGTTTTTCTAAGAATATCTATAAGCGCTTCATCGTCTAAAAACTTTATCAAACCTTTGGCGTGTACCGACATATAATTCCACGTAGAAGCAATATTTGGATTGCTGTACCAAGTGGCACTAACATAAGTATGGTGTCCGCTAAAGACAACCAATACATTTGGATTATGCAAAAATGCCAGATGATGATCTGTATTTTTCATTATGTGACCTCTCAATTTTTTCTTTCCGTTTTCTTCTTCAATAAATACCGGAATTTGTGTTGCAACGGGTTTATTGTCTTTATCGCAACCTGAAATGAAAGCAAACGGATTATCGTTTATAAACTGCTTAATTACTTCGTCATTTTTTTCTTTATAATCCGGTAGGTCGTACATTTTATCCTTTTTTTATATGTTATGCAAATGGTAAGCTAATAAAAAAACTCCTATTTAAGGAGTTTTTCTTCTTCAAATAATAATTTGATATTTTCAAACGAGTTTTTCAACGCTTCTTTAATTTGCTCCGGATTGAGCCAAACCGCTTTTTCAATTCCTTCATTTAGCTGTGGTACTGGAGTTCCTTCAAAATCGCTCTGCATTTCAAACCAATGCGTGACTTTCAATTTATATTTTCCGTTGCGTTTAAAAACGTGATAGGTTTTTTGAAGTTTTCGCCTAATAACTAATTTATTCACACCTGTTTCTTCTTCAACTTCGCGTAAGGCAGTAAAATCTATTTCTTCTCCTTTTTCGATTCCTCCTTTAGGTAAATCCCATTTTCCGTTACGGAAGATGAATAAAACATCTCCATTTTTATTATAAACCAAACCGCCACCGGCCTTACAAACAGGAATTTTTTCTTTAAGTTTTTTCAGAATGGCTTTTTCATCTGGATAGTACAAAGATGCTTTCTGAATTTTATTCTGGAACATTTTGATGATGAGTTGCTCAATATCAATGCTTTCCAGTAAAAATAACTGAAAATCGGTTTCTTTTTCGATTTCGTTGGTTAAAAAAAGAGGTTTGTCGTTGACAAAAACTTTATACATTTGTACTATGATTTTTAATAAAGACACAGCCGAAAAAACAGCCGAATTGCTTTTGCAAATAAATGCAATTAAATTGAATCCTAAAAATCCTTTTACATGGGCATCGGGCTGGAATTCTCCAATTTACTGTGACAACCGACTAATACTGTCATTCCCGCCGATAAGAAATTTTGTAAGGGAAGAATTTTCCAAACATATTGAGAAAGAATTTGGCAAACCTGATGTAATTGCCGGAGTTGCAACTGGAGCAATTGGCATCGGAATGCTCGTTGCCGAATATATGGGATTGCCTTTTGTTTACGTTCGCCCAGAACCAAAAAAACACGGAAGACAAAACCAAGTGGAGGGTTTTCTGCAGAAAGGTCAAAACGTAGTCGTTATAGAAGATTTAATCAGCACCGGAAACAGCAGTTTATTAGCTGTGGAAGCATTGAAAGAAGCTGGTGCCAACGTCAAAGGGATGGTAGCAATCTTTACGTATGGCTTGGCTATTGCAGAAGAAAATTTTAAAAAGGCGAATGTCGATTTGCACACGTTAGCCGATTACAATCATTTATTAGATTTGGCTGTTGCCAAAAACTACATCACCGAAAAAGAACTCAAAACATTACAACAATGGCGTGAAAGCCCATCAACTTGGAATATATAAAATTAGAAACAAGAAGCAAGAAATAAAATATCTTTTCTCTTTCTTCTTGCCTCTTTTCTCTAAAAATAAAAAACTATGAATTTAGAAAGCCCAAAAGTTAACTTAACAAAATCAGCACAATACATCTTCGATGCCTTATCTGAGGTTAAAAACTTTGAAAAACTAATGCCCGAGAATATTGCCAAATTTGAAGTATTGGGTGATGATATTTTCAATTTTGGATTAAAAGGAATGCCTGAAATAAAATTGAAGTTGAAGGACAAAACACCTAATTCCAAAGTGGTTTTAGCAGCAGCAAGTGATAAATTGCCTTTTACATTAACGGCAAACATTGATACTATTTCTGATTCATCAAGCACAGTTCAATTGCTTTTTAATGGCGATTTCAACCCAATGATGGCAATGATGATAAAAGGTCCAATCACGAAATTTATTGAAACGTTGGCTGAAAATATGAATAAGTTGTAAATTCAAGATATCAGTCTGATGAACTTGTCGAAGATTATATGAATTTCAACAAGCTCAATATGCATACCACTATTAACTTATTTACTTAACAGTAGTTAATCGCTTATCAATAACCCGTTCCATATAATCTTGCACAAACGCTTTGCAACGCAATTCTAGTAAATTCATTTCGGTATTTCGTTCAGTAATCAAATTATGTTCCATGTCTTTGTCGGCTGCTGCATAAAAACCAACCGCCTTTTTACCATCAAAAGTACAAATATAATTCCCACTCATAAACTGATACATATTAGAATCATATTTTATTACAAAAGGTGGTACTCGCTTTTCATTAATTAAGCTTCTACCCCAACTTCTAAAAGGTTTTTGATACCCAATCATGTCCAAAAGCGTTGGATAAATATCAATTTGCTGCGCCCAATCATTATTTACACCAACATATTTCTCATCGGGTGAAAAGAATAAAATCGGAACTGTATTTTTCATGAATTCCTTTTTATATTCGTCGTAAGCGATGGTATTATCGTGGTCTGCAACAAGTACAAAAATGGTGTTTTTGTACCAAGCTTCTTTTTTGGCTGCAGCAAAAAATTTCCTAAACGAGTAATCGGTATAACCAATACATTGATTGATATTTACTTTTCCTTTTGGAAATTTTCCTTCATATTTTTCGGGAATTTTATAGGGTTCGTGTGAAGATACCGAAAATAAAGTTGCCATAAAAGGTTGTTTTTTCTGTGACAATGTTCTGTTGAAATATTGGAAGAAAGGTTCGTCCCAAATTCCCCAAACACCATCAAAATCGGCATCATTATTATATTCTGTTTTACCATAGTAATGGTCATAGCCCAAAATATTTCCAAAACCTAAAAACCCCATCGAGCCATTGGGCGCACCATGAAAAAATGAAGTGTCATAACCTTCGCTTTTCAAGGTTGAAACCAAAGATTCTATTTTTTGTTTTGGATAGGGTGATGAAGTAAATGCTTCTTGAAATGACGGAATTCCGGCAATCACGGAAGAAACACCATGAATAGATTTG
>JAYVNT010000369.1:0-11956 GCA_043758285.1 Flavobacterium sp. | reverse complement strand
AAATCTAATATCTAAAATCCAATATTAAATGAAATTATCTCATTTCCAGTTCAATCTTCCAACCGAATTATTAGCAGAATACCCAGCCGAAAACCGTGACGAATCAAGATTGATGGTCGTTAACAGAAAAACAAAAACTATAGAACACAAAACTTTCAAAGACATTATCAATTATTTTGACGATGGAGATGTCATGATTTTGAACAATACCAAAGTTTTTCCAGCGCGTATGTATGGAAACAAAGAAAAAACGGGTGCCAGAATTGAAGTTTTCTTGCTAAGAGAATTGAATGCAGAACAACGACTTTGGGATGTATTAGTCGATCCGGCGCGTAAAATTAGAATTGGAAATAAACTATACTTTGGTGATGACGATTCGTTAGTAGCAGAAGTAATTGACAATACCACTTCTCGTGGTAGAACATTGCGTTTTCTGTATGATGGATCCTATAATGAATTCCGTAGAAAACTAACAGAACTGGGCGAAACTCCAATTCCAAAATACATTAATAGAGAAGTAACCGAAGAAGATGCAGAACGTTATCAAACTATTTATGCCAAAGAAGAAGGTGCTGTTGCAGCGCCAACTGCTGGTTTGCACTTCTCAAAACAACTTTTAAAAAGATTAGAAATCAAAGGAATTGATTTTGCTGAGGTTACGCTTCACGTGGGTTTAGGAACTTTTAATCCTGTTGAAGTTGAAGATTTATCAAAACACAAAATGGACTCTGAGGAGTTAATAATTTCTCAGAAAGCTTGTGACATCGTCAATCAAGCCAAAGTGAAAAAGAAAAAAATATGTTGCATCGGAACAACATCGATGCGCGCCATTGAAAGTTCGGTTTCATCACAAAGAACTTTAAATCCATTTACAGGTTGGACCAATAAATTTATTTTTCCACCGCATGAATTCAGTATTGCCGATTGTATGGTGACTAATTTTCATACTCCAAAATCAACTTTATTGATGATGATTTCTGCATTTTGCGGACATGATTTGATGAAGAAAGCGTATGAAGAAGCCATCAAAGAAAAATACCGTTTCTATTCCTATGGTGATGCCATGTTGATTATATAATTAAAATTGTCTTTGCGAGGAACGAAGCAATCTCATCCCAATCTAGTGTAAATTAGATTGGGATTTTTTGTGACTTTTCAATACTTTTACACCACATTTGTACAGACGTTGCATTGCTACGTCAATTCGTAAAATACTAAAAAATGACTTTCCAAAACACACGTGAATTTGCGCAACAACTCGACTCTCAAGACGAATTAAAACAATACCGTGACGAATTTCTATTTCCGCAACACAACGGCAAGAAAGTAATTTACTTCACCGGAAATTCATTGGGATTGCAACCAAAACGAACCAAGCAATATGTAGACGAAGTGATGAATGATTGGGCAAATCTTGCCGTTGAAGGTCATTTTTATGCTCAAAAACCTTGGTGGGATTATCACGAACGATTTGCCAATCCGTTGAGTAAATTAATGGGGTCAAAACCATCCGAGATTACGGTGATGAATACGTTAACCGTAAATCTTCACTTGTTGATGGTTTCGTTTTATCGCCCAACAAAATCCCGATACAAAATCATTTGCGAAGAAAAAGCATTTCCTTCCGATCAATACATGTTTCAAAGCCAAGTTGCTTTTCATGGCTATAAACCAGAAGATGCGATTGTTGAAATCAAAAGAAGAGAAGGTGAACACAACATCCGTTTAGAAGATATTTTTGCAAAAATCAATGAAGTCGGCGATGAATTGGCATTGGTGCTATTTGGCGGCGTTAACTATTACACAGGGCAAGTTTTTGACATGAAAACCATCACCGAAACGGGACATAAAGTTGGCGCAATGGTAGGTTTTGATTTGGCTCACGCTGCCGGAAACATAAAATTAGAATTGCACGATTGGAATGTTGATTTTGCGGCTTGGTGTTCTTATAAATACATGAATTCTGGACCAGGAAATGCATCGGGTTGTTTTATTCACGAAAAGCATCATACCAATAAAGAACTACAACGCTTTGGCGGATGGTGGGCACAAAACAAAGAAAGTCGATTTTTGATGGAACAAACTTTTGACCCAATCGTTGGCGCAGATGGATGGCAAGTGAGCAATTTACCGATATTGTCTTTAGCACCATATCTGGCATCCGTTGAACTATTTGCCGAAGTAGGAATGGATAAATTAATCAAAAAGCGAAACCAAATTACAGCCTACCTAGAATTTATTTTACATGAAATAGATGCCGAAATCGACGGAACAGAATTCGAAATCATAACACCAGCAAATCAATCAGAAAGAGCATGCCAACTATCGGTGTTTCTTCACGGACAAGGTAGAAGTTTGTTTGACTATTTGATGAAAAATGGCGTGATTACCGATTGGCGTGAACCTAATGTAATCCGATTAGCACCAGTACCTTTTTATTGTTCTTTTGAAGATATTTTTGACTTCGGACAAATACTAAAACAAGGAATAGCGAAATAGATAATAGATTTTCAGAATATCCAAACATCTAATAAAAAATGACCAAACAACAAATCATAGACACTTTTGACCCAAACCAACCCGGATTGGCAGACGCCACCATCTTTGGGTTGCCGTTCTCTGCAGCACAATCAGAAATAATTATTATTCCTGTACCATGGGAAGTAACGGTGAGTTATGGTGCTGGTGCATCTGATGGGCCAGAAGCTGTGTTTGATGCTTCCTTTCAGGTGGATTTGAGCCATCAAGATTTTCCGGAATTATGGAAACTTGGAATTTATCTAGACGATGCTCCAGAACATTGGAAAATAAATTCTGATAGGTATAAAGCACTAGCACAACAGATAATTCTAGCACTTGAAAAAGGAGAGGATTTAAACAAACATCCCAACTTGCTTTCAGATTTAGAGACCATCAACAATGCATGCCGCGAATTGCACACTGAAGTAAAAGAAAAAGTAGTGTTTTGGATCAAGCAAGGCAAGAAAGTTGCCCTTCTTGGTGGCGATCATTCCACACCTTTGGGATATTATGAAGCATTGGCTTCAATACATGATACCTTCGGGATATTGCATCTCGATGCCCACATGGACATGCGTATTGCCTACGAAGGCTTTACTTTTTCCCATGCTTCGATAATGTATAATGCGTTGCAAATTCCGCAGATTTCTAAGATAGTGCAAGTGGGTATTCGCGATTTTTGTGAGCAAGAAGTTGCAGTAGTGCAACAATCCAAAGGCAGGGTTTTAATCAATACCGATGCCGACATGAAAGCCGAAACGTTTGAAGGTAAAACATGGGCAGCACAATGCGATGAGATTATTGCCAGCTTACCGCAGAAAGTAAGCATCAGTTTTGACCTCGATGGGATGTATCAGTGGTATGCACCAAGCACAGGAACTCCGGTCCCAGGTGGTTTTTCATTCGAACAAGCAACCTATTTGTTTAACAAATTAGCGGCTAGCGGAAAGGAAATCATTGGTTTTGACTTGGTAGAAGTAGCGCTTGGTGAAACCGATTGGGATGGCAATGTGGGTGCTAGAATGTTGTTTCACTTGTGTGGTGTTTTAGCCAAGAATTCTTGTATGAATGTTGGTAATAAAATTAACTTTCAAAGACAATAAACAATTTTAATTCTATAAGTTTTACTTCAAATTATATAACCATTGCAACAGATTTTTCTATAACTTTGTCTAAACCTTAAATATTTAATAGTATGAAAAATGTAGTAATGATTATAGCAATTATCGGAGTTTTTAGTTTAAACTCCTGCAAAAACACCGATAAGCAGGGTGCAATAACAGAAGATGCACATCAAGTAACCATTGATTCGATGAAACAAGTTGCCGAAAAACAACATATTATCGATTCGATGAAAATGGTAAATGAAAAAATGCAAATGGAGAAAACTCAAGCTGCTAGTAAAGTAGTGGTGGTTCACGACCAAGCACCCGCAGCGTCAGCTCCGCGAAGAAGAAAATGGAGTGGTGCCGCTAAAGGAGCCGTAATTGGTGCCGGAGTAGGCGCGATTACAGGAGCTATTGTTGATAAAAAACACGGCGAAGGAGCCGTAATAGGTGGTTTGGCCGGAGCGGCATTAGGAGCAGGAACAGGCGCCGTGATAGATGGCAAAAAGAAACAATAATTTGCAATTCTTTATAAATAAAAACCCAGCTATTGCTGGGTTTTTTTGGTATTGTTGTAAATATTTTTGAGTTATAAAAATCTCTAAAATTCACGTCATGAGTACAATGTCTTTCTTTTTAATTGTTACTATTTAAAAAAAAAGTGATTTTTTGGTGGTTTTTATACCATTGTACTAGGGTTAAAAACTGCGTTGGAATTCTAAGGTATTTTATAATTCTAAAACTGAAAATAGATAAACGAACTGTCACTTTCTTGTGCCCAAATAAGTAACAACAACATGGCAGACCAAACAATACTCAGCCAAACCCACGAGAGTTTATAAGCCACATCGAGCACTTTTGTATTGCGCAAAAACCAATGGAACAATACCATTATAGGAATGATGATAGCAACTTTCAAAATGGCTAAAGTGGTTAGCAACGGTTTTCCATTGGCCATACCAAACATAGATTGAAGCAACGCCCAGGAACCCACAAATGTTTTGGAACGGAAGAATACCCATGTAATATTGACTAACATAAAGGTTAGCATGGCATAGCAAAAGTTGGTAATGGTATTGGCTTTTATATTGTTTTCGGGCTTCACCCCGCTCTTATCTTTAAAGAATTTCTCAACCCAAAGATACAATCCGTGCAATCCGCCCCAAACCACAAAGGTCCAATTGGCACCATGCCACAAACCGCCTAAAAGCATCGTTACCATCAGAGCAAAATACATCTTTGCTTTACCGTTACGACTGCCACCCAAGGGAATATATAAATAATCCCGCAGCCAAGAAGACAAGGTAATGTGCCAACGACGCCAAAAATCTGTAAACCCGATGGCGGCATACGGATAATTAAAATTCTGTGGCAATATAAAACCAAGGCAAAGTGCAACCCCAATAGCGCAAGTGGAATAACCCGCAAAGTCAAGGAATATTTGTCCGGAGAAAGCTAAAACTCCTATCCAAGCGTCTAACATTGGCAGCGCATCATGGCTATCAAATACGGAATCGGCGGCTGATGCTAACATGCCATCTGCCAAAACTACTTTCATAAACAATCCTAAAGTCAAGAGTAACAAACCATCCATTAGTTGCTTGCGCGACGCCACTCTTAGGC
Organism: Flavobacterium sp.; assembly: GCA_043758285.1. Classification (GTDB taxonomy): domain Bacteria; phylum Bacteroidota; class Bacteroidia; order Flavobacteriales; family Flavobacteriaceae; genus Flavobacterium. The sequence continues at coordinate 6,707 of JAYVNT010000369.1, read as the reverse complement.
TTTCAAATTGTGGTACTAACTGTGGTGGTCTGACAATTGGACCGGCAACCAAGTGTGGAAAGAAAGTTACAAACAACGAAAAATCTAATAATGATTTTACCGGTTTACTTTCTTTTCTATACATATCAATGGTATAACACAAGGTGGTAAAGGTGTAGAATGAAATTCCGGCAGGAAGAATGATATTTGGTTTTGCCGGATTGAAATCAAATCCAATCAAGTGGCTTACTGCTACAAAGTTGTCCAGCAAGAAAGTACCATATTTAAAGAAACAAAGCATGCCCAAATTACCAATCAAGCTGATGACCAATAAGAGTTTCTTTTTATGCGGATTCTCTTGAGTGTATAACGCTCTGCCAACATAGAAATCGATAACCGTTGACATCCACAACAACAAGATGAAGGGCGGATTCCAAGCAGCATAGAAAATATAACTGGCTAAAAGCAAGTTTATCTTTTTGGTTTTCCAAGGAATTGGTAAGTTGTGCAGAAAAAGTATTAGTATAAAGAATGCGATGAATGTATAGGAGTTGAATACCATAATAGCAGGAGTTTAGTTAGAAGAATTGTTTTGTTGCAAGAAAGTAAAGCCCTTTTGTTTACTCAATTCATTGAAGAACGCTTTTGTAAACAGCTTTGCATCAGAGAGTTTCAAATGCGATAATTCAGGACATTCAAAATGATTCATAGCCGGATAATCCATAAAATGAATGCCTTGACAAGCTGTTTCCTTCAACAATCTATCCCAAAACTTGTCACGAGCAAAACCCATGCTTTCTCCTTTAAAGTAACCTCCGCTTGACGGAGTTCGCACAAACATGACTTCGCCACCACGAGCTTTTATTTTGTTTACGTTTTCCGTTACTGATTTGAAGATGGCATCATAAACTTTTGCTGGTGTTGGCGGAGCACTCATTGCCATTTTGGCAAAGAAAACCCAATTCCCTTTTACCTGATTAATCTCGGCTTGACTAGCTAAAAAACCATTGTTCATATATTCTTGTCTCTCAAAAGTAGTTCTTGAGAAATTCATCGGAAAAAGTGGCATCATAAATACGCCTGGTCTGCTTTTTAGTTGCAATCCGTCGAGTTTTGCATTTAATGAAAAGTAATCTTTGTTTAAAAATACTAACTGTGATTCAAGTATTTTATTCAATTCAAAACCGGCTCGTTGCGCTGGTGTTCTGTCGTGAAAGTGTTTAATATTTTTAGTTGCTTCTTCCATATTTGGTGGTGCCATCGAAAAGAATAACCCTTCGGTAACGTCTACTACAACTTTTCCTTTAAAGTTTGGGTCGTTTGCCAAATCTTCTAATACTGGTCGCGGACAAGTTCCCTCGATGGCTAATTGTATCGGATGAATGTTTGTCAAACTATTCCATGTGGCTTGGTCAAGATCGTACTTAATGCGCGAAGAACCTATGAAAACTATGGCTTTGCTTGAAGGTTCATAAACCATTGCCCTATTATTTGACCAAAGTGGCGGACCATCATCATAGTCTATAGTTATGCCTTGGCTTCGTAAATTGAGTTCATAACCTATGACAACTGTGGCTACAATAACCAGTGTTAGCATAGCCGATTTGAAAAGTGATTTTTCGTTCATAATAATTAGTTTGGTTGGTTTTTACGTTAACAAAATTAAATCAAGTGGGGAAATGATTATAATTGACTTTAGTAATCAATTTCAAATTTAATAAATTAATTGCTTGAGCTAAATATTGTCAACATTATTTATCAACTGTTTTCTTGTTAATAAGTGGTAATTGAGAGACTACAACTTTTTTGCTATATTTGAAAATTGCCATTGGCAATTAATTTTTCATTTAAAATGACAATGACACAGAACAATAAACTTCAAAAACAATTAGCCCTTACTCATGAACAAACCTCACCACTATTCAGAATTATGTTTGTTCAGAATATTAATGAACCGCATAGAAGGCAATTTGAAAACAACATTTGCGCGTTTCATATTGGCAATGGGTATATTCTTTCTGTGGCGCACAACTTGAAAGCTGATGCAAGTCATTTTAAATCTATTGAAAATACAATCTATCTTACAGATATATTGCCCTTTTTGAATGCAGAACAAGCACAGTTGTTTGAGACCTGTTATCCATTAGATATTACCACCGGAAAAAGATATTGGAGCACTACTAATCCTAATGAATTTCAATCAATTATAGATATGTTAAAGCAAATCAATTTTGATACGCGCTGGGTAACGATGATGAACCGTTCTATTTGCCATCCACATTTGATTATACAATTCAAGGATGATTTGTTTTATAATAATGTAGCGCTAACAGCTGAATTTGATGCCAACAAACATTTTGCAGAACCAGCCATCAATAGACACACTTTCCTGGTTGAAGTGGTACTTGTGGAAGCATTTTACAGTGAAGATATTGCGTTGTATAAAATAATAAACATTCCTCAAACTATTATTGATGCAATGCCATATATTGAAATAGATTTTAACATTTTAGAAGACAATCAAAAAAATTACTATTGTCTACAAAGTTCACCAACTACCGAGATAGGAAAGCTTCTCAACAAAGCGCAAATAGAAGGTTTCACGGAACATTTTGCTATTTTCAAAGAACGTATTGGTGGAAATTATATCATGGAGGGTTTACGTTATTTGATTAAAGGATATTTTAGATTTGGTTCTTCAGGTGCTCCTTATGTGGTATATGATACTGAAAAAAATGTATTTAAAGTAAACGCCATCCAAAGCGAAGCATGTCCTATTCAGCTTTCTATTAACAACCAACGTGAGGGTAATTTTCAATATGTGAACGCGATTGCTTCGCCATTACAAATTATTCAGGAGCGATTGGAGAAATATAAACTAGTCTAAATTTTAGCTTAATATTAAACAATCTTATGGGAATCGACTTGTCTTTTGAAAATTATAATTAATGTTTAATAAGAAAAAATATATAAATTAACAATATTCTGTTTTAAATATCAAAAAATAATAATAATAAATAAATTATTTTTATACTTTTAAACACTTTTTTCAATAAAAACTAAATATTTTAAAACGATGTATCTCAAATTTATAATTGTTGGCATTATTGGTATTATAGCCATTAATTTAATTATTTTATATATTATTCAAAGAAATTCTCAGGACAAAAAATTATCACATTATTTAAAAAAATCTAGGTAATGATAATTACTATATAGAAGATTAATTTAATAAGCTATCAATTCTAACAAATCACTTTTAAATCGTTCCTTCGGCAAATACTGATCTTCTAAAGTTTTCACAAACGGAATAGGACTTTCCAAACTTCCAACTCTTCGCACAGGTGCATCAAGATGCTCAAAGCATTGTTCCATAATCATTGCCGAAATATCGCTGGCAATACCCCCAAAAAGTGTATCTTCTTGCAATATAATTACTCTATTTGTCTTTTTTACAGAAGCAAATATTCCTACGGTGTCCAACGGTTGAAGTGTTCTCAAATCTAATAAATCAGCACTGATTTCAGGATGTTCATTTAATGTTTCTAATGCCCAATGAACGCCAGCTCCAAAGGAAATGATGGTTACTTGTGTTCCCTCTTTTAACAACGCTGCTTTACCCAACGGAATAGTATAATAATCAGATGGCACATCTTGATAAACGGAACGATATAATTGTTTGTGTTCAAAGAACATCACAGGGTTTGGGTCATTGATAGCAGTGTTCAATAATCCTTTTACATCATACGGAAATGCAGGGTAAACTACTTTCAAGCCAGGCGTTTTGGTAAACCAAGCTTCGTTGGTTTGCGAGTGAAATGGTCCTGCTTGTGTGCCGCCACCGCATGGCATTCGCACTACCACATCGGCTTTTTCATTCCAACGGTAATGTTGTTTGGCTAATAAATTCACAATAGGATTAAATCCAGTGGAAACAAAATCGGCGAATTGCATTTCAACAACTGCTTTGTATCCGTTGATGGATAATCCCATTCCGGCGGAAACAACTGCACTTTCGCAAATGGGTGTGTTGCGCACTCGTTCTTTGCCAAACTGTGCCACAAAACCATCGGTTATTTTAAACGCACCACCATATTCGGCAATGTCTTGTCCCATGATAACCAAGTTGTCATGGCGTTCCATCGATTGGCGTAAGCTAGTTGAAATAGCATCTACTACACGAATGTTTTCTACTTTGTCTGAAGGATTAACTTCTTCAAAGTCGTAGGGTTTGTATACATCGTTTAATTCTTCTTGTAGGTTGGCAATGATATCTGGCTTGGCTTGTGTGATTGCCCAATGTTCATCAATTTCTGCTTTGATAGCTTTTGTCATTTTAGCATCTTCTTCTTCAGAAAGCACGCTTATCTGTGTCAAATAGTCTTTATAATTCGCAATCGGATCTTTAATTGCCCACATATTCATCAACTCTTGCGGCACATATTTAGTACCGCTTGCCTCTTCGTGACCACGCATCCTGAATGTTTTGAACTCCAACAACACTGGTCGTGGATTGTTCATCATTGATGCTTTAATTTCCGCTATTTTAGTATAAACTTCTAATATATTATTTCCGTCAATTATGTGGCTTTCCATTCCGTAACCAACTCCTTTATCGGCTAGGTTTTCACAACGGTATTGTTCGTTTGTTGGGGTAGATAAACCGTATCCGTTATTTTCAATTACAAATAAAACAGGCAAATCCCAGACGGCTGCTATGTTCAACGCTTCGTGAAAATCACCTTCAGAAGTTGCTCCTTCTCCAGTGAAAACTGCGGTTACTTTGCCGTTGTTTTTTAATTTGTTTGCCAAAGCAATACCATCAGCAATGCCCATTTGTGGTCCGAGATGCGAAATCATGCCAATGATATTGTACTCTTGGGTTCCGAAGTGAAAACTACGGTCTCTGCCTTTGGTAAAACCAGTTGCTTTGCCTTGCCATTGCGAAAACAAACGGTGCAACGGAATATCTCTGCCTGTAAAAACCCCAAGGTTTCGGTGCATCGGAAGGATGTATTCGTCTTTGTCTAACGCGGCGGTGATGCCTACTGAAATGGCTTCTTGCCCGATTCCAGAGAACCATTTAGATACTTTCCCTTGTCGCAACAAGATGAGCATCTTTTCTTCGATAAGCCTTGGTTTTAAAAGCCGTTTATATAAATCTAATAATTGAATGTTGGATAATTCTTTTCTGTCGAAAGTCATGTAGTTTTATTTAAAGCTTTGCAAAAATATAAAAATGGTTTTGCAAGTTTGTGTTTTATTTTACTAATATGTTGATGTAGTTTTGATAGGTTTCCTCTTTGCTTTACAAAATCATTTTAGATATGCTAATAGAAACTTATGCTCCGAGGTTTTTGCTAAACAACACTCATTGTTAGTGCTTTTTAATGCTATAATGGTTTGTAAATGAAACGTTGTGATGAGGATTTGCAAAAATAATTTATATTTAGGCGTATTGGATAAGGACCAATTTGTTTTGACTTTCTTCTCCAAAGTATGAGTGGACAAGTCTCATTTTATGATACATATAAGTATGTTAACTGCTGTTTTAAATGAATAAGAATTAGAAAAAACAAGAATTATTGATTTTATATTTATTGTTTTGGACTAATATTAAAGAAGAAATAATGGAAATAAAGAAGCTAAATCCTAGCATTTTACTTTGTGAAATTTGTGTTTTATACTTCAACATTTAAAAATTTTATACGCATACTACCATCTTCGTCTATTTTTGATAAATTGATTTCGTGTAATGTATTTACCAATTCAGGATTCCAAGGCGTTTTCACTTTTACATAGTTTTCAGTAAAGCCATGGATATAACCTTCTTTATTTTCGCTTTCAAAAAGCACAGTTCTATTGGTTCCGATTTGACTTTCATAAAAAGCACGACGCTTTTTCACGGATAAGCCACGAAGCATTTTACTTCGTTTATTTCTCACATTCATCGGAACTACATTAGGCATTTCTGCAGCTTCTGTATTATCTCTTTCAGAATAGGTGAAAACGTGCAGATAAGAAATGTCCATTTCATTTAGGAAATTATAAGTCTCCAAGAAATTTTCATCAGATTCTCCCGGAAAACCAACAATAACATCAACACCAATACAGGCGTTCGGCATTACTTCACGAATTTTATTTACTCGCTCTGTATAGACTTCGCGCAAATAACGACGCTTCATTTTCTTCAAAATCTCGTTACTTCCAGATTGTAGTGGTATATGAAAGTGCGGAACGAATGCTTGGCTTTGTGAAACAAATTCTATTGTTTCGTTCTTTAAAAGATTTGGTTCAATAGATGAAATTCGGAGTCTTTCAATTCCGTCAACTTTATCTAAAGCTTGAACGAGTTCTAAAAAAGTATGCTCGTGTTTTTTATTTCCAAATTCTCCTTTTCCGTAATCACCAATATTAACTCCTGTCAAAACGATTTCCTTAATGCCTTGTTCTGAAATTTCTTTGGCATTTTTCAATACGTTTTCTAAAGCATCACTTCTCGAAATTCCACGTGCCAACGGAATGGTGCAATATGTACATTTATAATCGCAACCATCCTGAACTTTTAGAAAAGCACGAGTTCTATCGCCAATGGAATAGCTTCCAACATAAAAATCAGCTTCCGAAATTTCGCAGGAATGCACTTCGCCCATATCATTTTTGGACAGATCATTTATATAATCAGTAATCTTGAATTTTTCGGTAGCACCAAGAACCAAATCAACGCC
>JAYVNT010000368.1:0-3937 GCA_043758285.1 Flavobacterium sp. | reverse complement strand
CGCTTTTTGAATTTTCATTCTATTGGTTACAGAAGGTTTGATGAAAGCAGTACGTGCACGCAACTGACGAACAGTTCCTGTTTTGTCAAATTTTCTTTTATAGCGCTTTAATGCTCTATCAATATTTTCTCCGTCTTTAATTGGTATAATTAACATAATATAGACACCTCCTCTCAATTAGGGTGCAAAAGTAATCATAATTTAGAAATAAGACCAAAAAAAATATTTTATTTTTTGTACTGAGGAAGCAAGTGTGCATTGTAAATTATTTCACCGCTGGCTGATAGTTTTGTTTATCGATTATCATTTTTGACAAAATCTCTCTCAAAATTTCGGAAGTTCCACCGCCAATTGGACCAAGACGACTGTCTCTTAATAATCTTGCCAATGGATATTCCTCCATATATCCATAACCTCCAAGCATTTGTAAACAACTGTAAATTGTTTCGTCTGCTACTTTAGTAGATTTTAATTTAGCCATAGTAGCTTCTTTAACTACATATTCACCTTTATTCAACCTAGCAGCGGCAGCATAATTAAATATCTTGCAATGTTCCACTTCTGTAGCGTGATCAACCATAGTGTGTCGTAACGCCTGAAACTTATTAATAGTTTTACCAAATGCTTCACGCTGCGACATATAATCAATCGTATATTCGATGGCATATTCAGCTCTTGCATGAGCATTGACAGCCATTATTAATCGCTCTAGTGCAAAATGCTGCATGATATAAGGAAATCCTTTTCCTTCTTCTCCCATCAAATTTTCTTCAGGTATTTCGACATTGTCAAACGCAATTTCAGCAGTATCAGATGCTCTCCAACCCAATTTATCCAATTTTGTCGCCGAAACTCCTTGTAGATTAGTATCCATCAAAAAAATACTAATCCCTTTATTGCCAAGCTCTGGACTTGTTTTGGCAGCAACTATATAATAATCGGCATAAATACCATTGGTAATAAAAGTTTTAGAACCATTTATGATATATTTATTCCCTTTTTTTACTGCAGTTGTTCGCATCCCAGCTACATCGCTTCCCCCAAAAGGTTCGGTAATACACATAGCACCTATTTTATCACCTGTAATACTTGGCGCTAAATAATCTTGTTTAATCCGTTCATCGCCTTCGGCATTTAAATGCGTCATTGCAAGGTAAGCATGTGCCCAAATAGCAGCAGCAAAACCAGAAGATTTTATTTTTTGAAGTTCTTCTAATAAAACAACGGTATAAAATAAATCCAAATTCAAACCTCCATAAGCTTCAGGATAGTTAATCCCGAATAAGCCCATATCACCAAATTTTTTCCAGATAAAGCGTTCAATTGTTCCTGTTTTTTCCCATTTTTCAATATGAGGCACCACTTCTTTATGCAAAAAGTCTCTTAAACTTTTTCTAAATAAATCATGCTCTTCTGAAAAGTATATTGAATTCATAATATAAATCTATTTTTTTGGTTCTTTTTTTTAGAATTCCAAATATAAGGCAATTGTTTTAATTTTTTCAACAGGAAATCCCTTAATTTTTGTTAAATCCTCAATCGTAATATCGCCATTCATACTTCTATAGGTAACAATATCTTTGGCTAATTTATAGCTGAAGAATGGAAATTGAGATAAGTCCTTAATAGAAGCTTTGTTAATACTTATTTTTTTACAACCTGCTGTAGATTTCACCACAAATGATGCTTTCAATTTTTCAATTACTTCGGGAGATAAACCCCAAACATCATTCATTTGCTCCATAGAAACAAAAGCGCCATATTTTTGTTTTTGTTCCAAAATTCTATCCGATATTTTATCTCCAATGCCATACACTTTCATCAAATCTTCTTTGGTTGCTTGATTGATATCCAACACAGGAAGCTTTTCTGGCTTTGAAAAATATTTTTTAGAAAAGGGTTGATAGCTATTCTTTTTATAGTTGACCCAATCTGGGAATTTGAAATAAGGTGAAATGACTCCTAACAGAGAATCGGAGACTTTAGTTACCGCCTGAAATTCTTGAGCAGAATTGACAAATTTATTTTGCTTTCTGAATGCTAACAATCGGTCAATTTCTTCAACTTTCATACCAAGTTTATATCCTTTAAAATCGGTTATGAAATTTGGATTAAACGGATAAATTGTTGGCTTATAATTTTTGCTTTCAAGTTTTAAACTATCAATGCCCCTTTGATTGGCTAGCCATTTTGCTTGGTCAGGATTAACTTTATTCATTGAACTAAAATCGTAGAAAAAATAAATTCCTTGAACCACAATAATTATCAAAAAAAACAAAATGATACCAGTTCGCTGACTTTTCGAATAACTTAAAATGGATTCTATGAATGAATTATTGGTTTCCAAATTTTACAAATCAAAGACAGATGTTCTTTTTCCTCGAATCAAATCTTTCAATTTTATCCAAAAAGCCAAAGTCAAATAAACACCAAACCACAAACCAGCGGTTACAAAAGTGATGTAAATAAAAAATAAACGAACATCAGATGCGCGCATACCAAGTCTATCTGCCAATCGAGAAGATACATGAAAGCCATGTTTTTCGAAAAAATATTTTAATTGGATTATAGGTGACATTTGTTTGATTTAAAAAATTAAAATTACGCTTTTAAAAGTTGAATTCCAATAGCACATTGCAAACATTTACCTCGGTTGCAATACTCATTTTTGAGTTGTAACAGCGATTGAGTTTCAAAAGCATTCTTGCTTTTTATACCATAATTCGAAAATCTCTCGGTGATTATATTTTTCTCAGCCGCAACTTCTCGAAGCAATTCTAACAAAGTTTCAGAGACTTCTTTCCCTTGGCTTTTGATATAAGCAAACTGAATGGGAATAATGGTATTGATGACCAACAAATCGATGAATGCTTTTGAAAATTGTTTCTTCTTCTTAGGGCTTTCTTTATCAAACTGATAATGAGTTTGCCAATAATCTGAAATGGTGATTTCAAATAATTGATACATATCTTCCAATGTTTTAGTGGCAATGATTTTAGAAAATAAATTTTGCTTTTTGTGATACAACATTGCTAACTGCGCTAAACGAATAGTTGGAAAATTATCTGGTCGATGTTTAAAAAACTGAACCGACGCAATGATGAGCTTCTTTAACTGGTGTTTTTGAACCATATAATCATATCGGTTTTTCAAATCTTTGGTGTAACGATCTTGAACGTCCATAGGAAATAAATCCGCGGTTCCAAAAAGCAATGCTTCTAAATTGGCAACTTCAAAGCTTTCTTTTCGGATGACAGAAAATGGAATTGATTTGGCAAGTTTTAAAAACGTTTCTCCATTAGTATTCAATCCAAAATTCTTTGCCAACATACAAAACAAAACGGCTTCCCAATCGTTTTCTGTTTCAGCTAAAAGCTGTTCTATCGGAATGGCTTTTCGTTCTAATCGTTCAAAAAACAACCGTTCTTGCCAATTTTGCAAAACAAAGCTATCGATGTCTTTGATTTGATTTTCACAATAGATCCATGACTTTGGAGAAGTCAATGTTTTGTATTTTTCTAAAACAGCTTTGGATATATAATTTTTAAGTTCTAATACTGGAATTTCGGAATTGTCCTTTCTGAAAACTGGCGTATCATGTTCCCAAACTACGTGAAGAATTACACTATCGTAATTAGCGTCTTTCTCATGATGATGCAAATACCAGTCAGAAGATTTGATATGAATTTCAACATTTCCAGCCCATTTCTGATTACCAATAACAATTTGTGCGTTGAAAAAATCAGGTCCCGCTTGTTGCAAATAGTTCCCACTATTGGCTATTGTCAGCTGCTCGCCTGCAACAGTAGTAAGATTTGAAAAGTCAAACTTTTTGTATTGCCATACATAATGAAGAAAATCTTCTTTCACAATTCTAAAATTTTCAACTAAAGTAAGAAAAATACTTTTATATTCAATGTTTATGTAATGAAAAAAT
>JAYVNT010000367.1:0-12065 GCA_043758285.1 Flavobacterium sp. | reverse complement strand
CTGGCGACAAACTAAACACACTACTAAACTCAAAATCTTGAGTACCTAGCAGAGTAACAGTAGTAGTTGCCGTATTCGTAACAATAGGAAAATTATAATCAAAATAGATGTTTGCACTATTACTAAACGTATCACCCACTACAAGCGTTGGTTTTGTTTTAATTTTAAACGCTACATAACCGTCATTGTTAGCATCATCAAAAGGCAGATTAATGTTTTCAAAAATAAACTCTACTTGATTCGTATTACTAATTCGGGTAACATAACTGGCACTGCCACTCACCGGCGCCAAACTACTAATGTCATATTTGGCAGTATCAATAATATCTTTCACCACTATGTTTTGCGCGTTTGCGGTTCCTGTGTTTTCAAAACGAATTACATAATGCACATATTTTCCAACCATATCAGGTGAAACAGTTGTGCCTTCTATACACGTTTTGTCATTTGGATCGAATGAATTCACCGCCGTTTGATTGAGCGCTGAAATATTGTCAATTGGTGTTTCGTCAGTCACTCCCGCTATTGTGGCTGTATAATTTAAAATGTCGCCGCTAGTCACAGCAGGAGTTTCTGTTGGTGAATTAATATTCATTGTAAAAAGAATTTCTCTTGTTTCAAATGGTTGAAGGTTTGAAAAACTCCATGATAAACTATTGGTTGAGGAACTTGTATTTGTTGGAGTTGTAGAAACCAAATCCATAATAGTATCATCAAAAACCAAATTAACTGTGCCGCCTTGTGTTTGGGTTCCTTTGTTTATATATATGATTTTATAAAGCGTGTTAAAACTCGTACTAGGAATTGCAACTGAAAGTGGAATTAAAGTTACCTCTAGATCATTATGCGCTCCATTTTTAGTTACACAAAAATTTTGTGTATAAGGACTACTTTGACTTGGAAAATTAATAGTAGCTGTTGTTGGAGAAATATTGAAATAAGTCGAATTTTCTAGTGATGGATTTAAAACTATACTTCCGGCACTAACAGGAAGCAAATAATTACCAGTTGAATTTGAAAAAAAAGTCCCAGTATATGTTCCGTTAGTTATAACAGTTTTTAGATAAGGCATATTTATATCTGAAATACTACAACCATTATTATCGAAGTCATATTTTGCATTTCCTTGGATTGTATAGTAAATACCCCCAGCAGGCACAAAGGAGCAATATGAATTTACTGTACAAGTATAACTTAAACCATCAACATAAGACTGTATTTCTTGAACCCTATTATCGCTTGAGCAAATGTATTTTAAATTAGGACAATTATAAACTGAAAATGAATCACCACCAACACCGGAAAGTGTCATGTTTTTAACAAACAAGTATTCTAAATTTGGCATATCATTACAAAAAAGAATGGTAATACTGCCTGAGGTAAATTCTAATGTTTGAAATAAGTTATTGGATAGATCAACGCTCCATGCATTATTAAAAATGGGTAGATTTATAGATGTTAATAAATTATTAGTTGCTTTGAATTGTGCACCACTAGCCGTCAAATTTGTAGAAACATCAATAGTTGGCAAGCTATTATTGCGACAGTCATAATCGTTCAAATTTGTACAATTGGTTGTGTTAATTGAAGATAATAGATTGTATTGACAATATAGTTTTGCTAAGTTAAACCTGTTGGCAATATTCAGTGTGGTTAATTGGTTATTGTTACATTGAAAATCAGCTAATGCTAAGCAATTGGTTATATTCAAATTCGAAATAGAATTGCTATAACAATACAATTTATTTAAATTAGGACTATTAGAAACATTTAAAGAAATCAATAAATTATTATAACAATAAAACTCTTCTAAATTAGTAAGACTTGAAATATTTACACTTGTCAATTGATTATCTCTACAACTCAATACTGTTAAATTAGTAAAACTAGCTATTCCTGTCAGGTCGCTAATATTAGCTATTCGAGCATATAATTTATAGACAGCAAGAGCTTCACTAACCTGTATGTTTCCATCATTATTACTATCAATTTTCATTGGCACACCAGATGAATTATAAGCAACTGTATTAGTTATATCTGCTTCCAACAACTTCGCTTTAAAAGCCGCATCAGGTATATTCACAATCTGCGCATTACCCACAACTACCGCAAACGCAAAGACCAAAAAAGTGTAAAATTTCTTCATATCAAAAAGGTTAGTTGCCAAATATATAAAATATAGGGGCAACTTGTTTTCCTGTCAAATGAAAAGAGTAATCTTCAATCTTATAATTCAATCCCGATGGCAATCGGGAGAAAAATCACATAACAGAGATAAGCCAAACAATGACCTAGATAATAAGTTTGTTTCGCAAGGTTGCTTGTATACCACACTAATATTGATTATATACCACATCAAGGTTGATTATATATCACACCAATATTGATTATATACCACACTAAGGTTGATTACATACTACACCAAGGTTGATTATATATCACACCAAGGTTGATTACATACCACACCAAGGTTGATTATATATCATATCAAGGTTGATTACATAACACACTAAGGTTGATTATATACTTAACCACAGCGGTTATATAGTGACCCGATAGAGTGGATTAGCAATCAGTGAAATAACAAAAAAAATCCCCTTGTAACACACAAGAGGACTTTTGTAATTATACGAAATAAGTGGTTACGCCTTGCCAGCCGCAATCAAATTCAAAGCAGAACCGGCAACATACCAACCAATCTGACTATCGTTGTAAGTATGATTTGCCAGGATAATATCTTTGGAACCATCAGCATGAACAAATTCTAAAGTCAGAGGTTTTGCCGGAGTAAATTCGGTTAAGTCTAAGAAATTGATGGTGTCGTTCTCTTGGATTTTATCATAATCGGCTTCATTGGCAAAAGTCAGTGCTAACATTCCCTGTTTTTTCAAATTGGTTTCGTGAATACGTGCAAACGATTTTACCAATACGGCTTTAACACCCAAAAATCTTGGCTCCATCGCAGCATGTTCCCTGGAAGAACCTTCGCCATAGTTTTGGTCACCCACAACTATCGAAGGTACGCCAGCCGCTTTGTAAGCTCTTGCCACAGTAGGAACCGGAGCATATTCGCCTGTTAATTGGTTTTTTACTTTATTGGCTTCTTGATTAAAAGCATTCACGGCACCAATCAACATATTGTTAGAAATATTATCTAAATGCCCACGGAAACGCAACCATGGTCCGGCCATAGATATATGATCCGTAGTACATTTTCCAAACGCTTTGATAAGCAGTTTGGCACCCGCAATATTTTTACCATCCCAAGCATCAAAGGGTGCTAAGAGTTGCAATCTATCCGATGTTGGAGAAACTGTTACTTGAACGCTGCTACCATCAGCTGCTGGTGCTTGAAAACCAGCATCTTCTACAGCAAAACCTCTTTTGGGTAATTCATCACCAAAAGGAGCGGTTAGCATTACAGCATCTCCATTATCATTCAATAATGAATCGGTTAAGGGATTAAAAGTCAAATCGCCTGAGATGGCTAAGGCTGCCACCATTTCTGGCGAGGTTACAAAAGCGTGTGTATTCGGATTTCCATCAGCACGTTTAGAGAAATTTCTGTTAAACGAATGCACAATAGTATTTTTTTCTTGCTTGTCTGCTCCTGCTCTATCCCATTGTCCTATGCATGGTCCGCAGGCATTAGTGAAAACTTTGGTTCCCATTTTCTCAAAGGTCGCAATAATACCGTCTCTTTCGATGGTATATCTAATTTGCTCCGAACCTGGATTGATACCAAATTCCGCTTTGGGCGTAATTCCGTGAGCAACTGCTTGTTCTACAATTGAAGCTGCACGTGCCATATCTTCATAAGACGAATTGGTACAGGACCCGATCAATCCCCATTCAATTTTTAATGGCCAACCGTTTGCCGCAGCTTCGGCTTTCATTTTAGAAACTGGGGTTCCTCTGTCTGGCGTAAATGGTCCGTTAATATGTGGTTCTAATTCTGATAAATTAATTTCAATTACTTGGTCGAAATACTCCGCTGGATTTGCATATACTTCCGCATCGCCTGTTAAATAAGTAGCTACTTTATCGGCAGCATCTACAATATCTTGTCTATCGGTCGCAGCCAAATAACGTCGCATCGAATCATCGTAACCAAAAGTAGAAGTTGTTGCACCAATTTCGGCACCCATATTACAGATAGTTCCTTTTCCAGTGCAGGACATATTCGTAGCACCTTCGCCAAAATATTCAACGATAGCACCAGTTCCACCTTTAACGGTAAGGATATCAGCCACTTTAAGTATTACATCTTTTGGAGCTGTCCAACCCGAAAGTTTTCCGGTCAGTTTCACTCCTATTAGTTTTGGAAATTTCAATTCCCATGACATGCCCGACATTACATCTACTGCATCGGCGCCACCAACACCGATGGCTAACATGCCTAATCCGCCAGCATTTACGGTATGCGAGTCCGTTCCAATCATCATTCCACCTGGGAATGCATAATTTTCTAAAACAATTTGGTGTATAATCCCTGAACCGGGTTTCCAAAACCCAATTCCATATTTATTAGAAACAGATGAAAGGAAATCAAAAACTTCTTTGGATTGAGAATTGGCAGTAGCCAAATCAGATTTTGCGCCGTCTTTGGCTAATATTAAATGGTCGCAATGAACGGTAGTTGGAACTGCGACGGTTTTTTTTCCAGCATGCATAAATTGCAACAACGCCATTTGAGCCGTTGCATCTTGGCACGCAACTCTATCGGGAGCGAAATCAACATAATCTTTTCCGCGACTGAATGCCTGAGTTGGGTTGCCTTCCCATAAATGAGAATATAAAATCTTTTCAGATAAAGTAAGCGGGTGACCAACTATTTGGCGCGCTTTGTCTACTCTTTCAGCCATAGTAGCGTATACTTTTTTAATCATTTCAATATCAAAAGCCATGGTATATTGGGTTTATTTGTTTGCTGTGCAAATTTACGAAAACGTTGTACTTCTATAAAATTTTTAGTAGAATATATCGAAAAGCAATACTATTTTGCGAAATGATGATTATTGCCAACAGTTTTTTGTCAATTCTTTATTTAAAACGATAGAAAATGATAATTTCTAATTTTTATCCCTCAAATCCATCATTGGTTTTTCATAAAAACGGTACAGTAGATAACTCAAAAAGAATGTAATTAGAACATAAACCAACACAAACGCATAGAGCATTACATGGTTTTGGGAACTAAGCGGAATAAAATCTTTCATCAGTTGCAATACAACGCTGTAATGCAAAAGATAAATAGAATACGAAATGATACTTATAAATGTAACAGGTTTTTGAAGCATGGATTTCTCTTCTTTCCATTCCGATAAAAAAGGCAAAAAACAGGCAACAGATACAGATACAAAAGGCAAATAGAGTACATTCCACAAAGTAGGATCTGTTTCGATAAACAATCCAAAATAGCCAATTCCAACAAATAAAAAGCCAAAAAACAATGTCCCTAAAACGAAAAGCAACTGTTTGCTTTTTTTCCAAAAAGCAGTTGCATTAAAATAGAGCCAACTGCATAAAACACCAATAAAAATACTATCTAATCGATACAAAACAACTGACTTTAATGAGATATTCCATTGGTCAATAGTTGTGTTTGTTGTCGTGTTTTGATAATAGATTTTGTTACAAAAGAAAATTAAAATCAGTGATAATACGGTTAGTAAAAAGAAACGCGATTTGTTTTTGGGTTTGCATAATGTTGCTAGAAGAAAAAGAAAAAATGGCAAAACTAGATACGCGAATTCCTCTACCGATAAGCTCCACGACTCTGGAAAAAAGGGCAACATCGTAACTTTAAAATTTTGAAGAAAAAAGAAATACCGCCACAAAGACGGCAAAGAATAACCAATGAATGACGCAATTAAAATATTTACAAGCAGTATTAAAAAATAATTGGGTAAGGTTCTAAACCATCTTCGTTTTAGAAAATAAAAAACAGTAGTCATCGAAAAATCATCTTTTAGGTAAAGTTGGTATAGAATTTTACCAATCAAAAAACCGCTTAGAACAAAAAATATTTCGACACCAAAGAAGCCAAACAATACAAAAAGCTGATACAAAAATCGTTTGCTTTCTGGAAAAACCCAAAGACAATGTCCAGACACAACCATAAGTATGGCAATGGTTCGCATTAAATCTAACCCGAAAATTCTATGTTTTATAATATTATTTGTCATTCAGTTTGAAATTTTTAGCACGGTAGGCATTGATTGGTTTCTCAAAATAAGTATATAAAAGATAACTCAACCCAACCGTAATTGACACATACAAGATAGTGAAAAAATTCAATTGCCATAAACCAAAATTCTTTGTGTCAATAAAACATTTCAGTAGAAAAAGTATAATACTGTAATGCAATAAATAAATGGAATAGGAAATATTGCAAATAAAAGTAATCGCATTCCCAATTCTTTGTGATGGTGTTTTCCAATTCAGTAAAAACGGAATAAACATGCAAATAGCTGTCGAAAGTAATGGCAAACATAGAATATTCCAAAACCAAGAAGCATTCGATAATCTAAATTTAAAGACTACAATAGACAACATCAAAAGCACAAATAGTATAACGCCTATTACAAAAAACAGTTTTCTTTTTGACATCATAAATTCTTTGTAATTGTGATAAAAATAGCCAAAAAGAACGCCAATCAAAACCGAGTCAATTCTATACAATACCACCGATCGAATTTCGAAACTCCATTGTTTTAAGTCCAAATTTGTAGAATGTATGTTGTAATATAATTTTGAAAGAAATGTAAAAGCAATTAGTCCAATAATAACGGTTAAAAACAAAACCCGTTTAGACGCTTTAACAAATAATTTTGAAATAACTACCAATAGAATTACCACAAAAATATAACCCATTTCCTTAACAGGTAAACTCCACGATTCTGGAAAAAAAGCTGGTACTGGTGAAACAAAATTCTGAACAAGTAAAAGGTATTTCCAGACTTCATAAACTGAAAATCCAAATGATAAATACACAAAAGTGAGGATAGAAACAACCAAATAATAGCTTGGCAAAACCCGCATCAATCTACGGGAAACGAACAAATAGCCGTCTTTAATCCCATAATTTTCATTAAGAAATTGTTTGTAAAGTATGCCTCCAATTAAAAATCCGCTCAGGACAATGAATAATTCTACACCCAAAAAACCACTCGCATCTTGCAGTTTTCCAAGAATCCCATTCGAATTATAAATCCATGAAGAGTGTGAAAACAATAGTAAACTTATAGAAAGTGCTCTTAAAAAATCTAACCCAAAAAATCTTTTTGCACTTATTTGTTTTCTAACATTCATAAAAATGTAAATTTGACAACCATGAGAAAATCAAAGATATATAAAATTTTAGGAGTTCTAATTTTGCTAACCGTTATTGGTGGTGGAATTTGGTATTGGCAATTGCCCAACCGTCACAAAGCCATTGTGAAATCTTTTTTGTTCGAAAAATTAGGTGTTGTTAATCCAAATTGGAAGGTTGAAAACAAATCAGAAACTTATAGAATGATTTCGCCTGAGTTTTATATTGACGGTATTTACAAATCGATGGAAGGCCCAAAAGCATCTAATTATGTGCAACTTTCTCAAGACTCAACCTTGCTATGGCTTACAAGTTTTCATGTAAAAGCGATTGACAACAAATCGTTGCAAACTATTTCAAAGGATTTCATTTGCCATACAAATATTGATTTTAATGATGTGAAATATTATAGTTCCCTGCATTTAAATAAAAGAATTGGCAAGCAATATCCGCGATTAACATCACTTTCGCATGGCATGGAAAATTTTAGTTTCCCTTCAGGTTATGGTGTACCGATGAAAGGAAACGAGTTTTTATATGTCACCACACAATCCTTAAATCACAATCTTCCTGATGCAAACTTTTGGATGCGCCATGAAGTGGACATCAATTATTCGAGAGCGAAAAATTTGAAACCGTTGATGAGCCGAACCGCTTTTATCATGCTACCTTTTAATCAATCCGATCCTTATAAATCACCCTTAGACCCGGGCACAAATCAATGCATTCCCGTCGAAACTAAAAATCATACTTATGATGATGGGCATGGGAATAAACTCTCCGGTCATTGGGTAATTCCTGTTGGTAAAAAAACTTATAGAAGTTCTGTAAACGGTCAATTGGAAATTCAGGATAGTTTGCGTTTGCATGCTGCAGCGATACATGTTCATCCTTTTGCGACTCAAATTTCTCTCTTTGACAAAACAACACACAAATCCGTTTTTACCAGCAAAATTGTAAATCATCAAGGGAAAGTTGGCTTAACAAGCATTGACCCTTTTTCTTCTGTGGAGGGGATTTGGTTGTACAAAAATCACGATTATGAAATCGTTTTGGAAGTCAACAATACAACCCAAATCAATCAAGACATGATGGGAAGTATGTTTTTGTTTTTCTACGATAAAGAGTTGGATGACCTACTTAAGGAGAAGTAAAAATTGTTGCGCAAGAAAGGAAGGATTGTTGGGCAAGAAAAAAAAATTGTTAAGCAACAATTGAACGATTGTTGCTTAACAATTAACCGATTTATCAGCATCAACTAAAAACGGCCTATTTATAACAATAAAAAGCACATTGTTTTCCCGAAAAAACTACAATTACAATAATTTAGCAATAATCATTTCTTCTGTTATTCCTTCGGCGTCCGCTTTGTAGTTTTTGATTATTCTGTGACGAAGAATTCCCGTTGCCACTGCTTTTACATCTTCAATATCTGGTGAAAACTTTCCGTTAAAAGCAGCGTTGGCTTTGGCAGCCAGAATTAAATTCTGAGAAGCTCTTGGCCCTGCACCCCAATCTATATAATTTTTGATATAATCGTTAGACAACTGATTGTTTGGACGCGTTTTACTTACCAAAGTAACTGCATATTCAATAACGTTATCCGCTACCGGAATTCTACGAACTAAGTGCTGGAAATCAATAATTTCTTGTGCAATAAACAATGGATTAATTACAGGTTTAGCATCAGAAGTTGTGCTTTTTACAACATCAACTTCTTCCGAAAATGATGGATAATCTAACTTGATAGCAAACATAAAACGGTCTAATTGCGCTTCCGGCAACGGGTATGTTCCTTCCTGCTCAATTGGGTTTTGGGTTGCTAAAACAAAATATGGTAAATCTAATTTGTAATTCTGACCCGCAATTGTTACTGAACGTTCTTGCATCGCCTCAAGCAAAGCAGCTTGTGTTTTTGGTGGCGTTCTGTTAATCTCATCAGCCAAAATAATATTGGCGAAGATTGGTCCTTTGATGAATTTAAAATGACGGCTTTCGTCCAAAATTTCACTTCCAAGAATATCTGATGGCATCAAATCGGGTGTGAACTGAATTCTTTTAAAATCTAATCCTAATGCTTGCGAAATCGTATTCACCATCAATGTTTTGGCTAAACCTGGAACACCTACTAAAAGTGCGTGTCCCCCTGAAAATATACTCAACAAAATTTGATCAACAACAGCGTCTTGACCAACAATTATTTTAGCTATTTCTTTTTTAAGTTCAATTCTTTTTTGAACTAAATTTTGAATGGCGGCAACGTCTGACATTTGATTTTAAATATTAAATATTAAATATAATTTTAAACTGAATACTTTAAGCTGAACACTGAATACTACTTTTTCAACCAATTGTTAGTGAAAGTACAATCTTTATACTCACCATTTATTTTAATGTAGGTCTCTTTAATTTTTTCATCTGTCCATTTTGCTATGGCTTTGATTTGTTTTTCTTTTAGTGCTAAATCTTTGATTTTGATATAATCTTTAGCATAATCAGCGGTGTGCTCATTAATTCTATTGGTTACGGTGATAATTTTATATTTTTTCCCAGTTCTTGGATCGTCATCTAAAATTGGTGCCGTAATCGCTTTATCTTTCAAATTTGAAACTTCGCTATATAAACTTGGATCCATTTTGGTCAAATCAAAATGAGTGTCTTGTGTTTTTGGATTGATTAATGTTCCGCCGTTTGCACGTGTTTCTTTTTCGTCAGACATTGTTCTTGCTGCTTCAGCAAAGGAAATTTCTCCAGTTTCAATTTTCTTTTTGATTGAAATAATTTTTTCTTTAGCGTCTTTCAATGCTTGGTCAGAAACTTTTGGCATCATCAGTATGTGTCTTAATTCTACTTCTTGTCCTTTGATTTTTTCAACCATAATGATATGATAGCCATATTCCGTTTCAAATGGTTCGGATATTTCTCCTTCGGCAAGCGAAAAAGCAACATCTTTAAATTCTTTTACAAATTGGGTTTTCCTATTGATTTTATAGAAACCTCCACTTGATGCGGAACCTTTATCGTCAGAATAAATTACGGCCCTTGTTTTAAAACTGGAACCAGCCAGAACTTCGGCTTTTATTTCTTTCAATCGGGTAATAACTCTTTGTTTTTCTGATTCCGATATCTTGGGCGCAACTACAATTTGTGCTACTTCCATTTCGGCACCAAAAACTGGCAAATCACTTTCTGGAATTCCTTTAAAAAAATTACGCGTTTCTTCGGGGGTTATTTCTACAGCATCAATGATTTTCTTTTGCATTTCTGCACCCAATTTGTTCATTTTAATAATGTCAAACAGTTCTGTCCTGAATTCATCTTCACTATTTTTCTTAAAATATTGAACCACTTTATCCATTGATCCCAGTTGTTCAACCATGTAATTCACTTGTTCGTTTAACTTTTCTTTAATTTCTGCATCTTTAACGATGATACTATCTTGAACTGCTTGATGGGCGTATAATTTGTCTTCCAATAATTTCCCAAGCATTTGACAGCGCGTAATATCTTTTACTGAATTTCCTTGGCTTGACAATTCTAAAAAGGATTTGTCAATATCAGAATCAAGAATAATATAATCGCCAACGGTAGCAATAACACCATCTATTTTTTGCTTTTTTAATGAAGTTATTACAGTTTTGGTTTTTACCGTGTCTTTAATAATTTCTTGAGCATTGGCAAAACTTACTGTACAAATAATTGCAATAATCGCTATTGTAAGTTTGCTATTTATATATTTCATAATTGTTGTTTTATCGACATTATTCGCAATGCCTTTTCAAATTTATTTAGTTTTTCAACTGCCCTTTTACATGTTCAAAAACGTCTTTATTGACTTTTACGGTAAACTCTTGTTTCAAATCATCAACCCATCTTTGTTCCAAATATTGCTGATATTCGTTGACAATCTTACCTTTACATTCTTCAAGAGATTTAACGCCTTCAGGAATTATTTTTTCAACTTTGGTTACAAAATAATATTCGCCTTCCTTGAAAACATCTGAAACGCCTGTGTTGTATTTCATTGTTTTTGGCAAAGCGTCGCTTCCTTCTTCAAAAGTACCACTGTTGGTCATTACATTGATTACATTATTAAGATTTAGTTTATCTTTTATAGCTTGTGGCTCAATATTCTTTTTTAGAAATGCTTGTGCTTTTTTAATCATATCTTGATTAGTTGACGAAGCAATGGTTACAACCACTCTTTTTTTCCACATGTGCTCCATCTTGTGCTCATCATAATAGCTTTTTAAACCAATTGTATCGGTTTTTGCACGATCCCAAATTTCTTTTTCCATCAAATCAAAAAGTAATAATCCATCACGATATTCTTCCATAACGTTTGTAAATTCCGGAAATTCTTTTTCTAAATTTTCATCGTAATATGCAGTCAATTGCTCGTCTAAAAATTTGGCATATATCTCATCTACTAACTTTGAAATTGGTTTTGTTTTTAGACCAACTTTCTGTTGTTTGTCTATATAATCTAAAAAAGTTTTACCCTCAATTTTTTTATCTTGTATAGTTAAAAGCACTGCTGTGTAGTCTTTAGCGTTTGCTGGAAGTGTCCATTTAGCATCATAAAAATCATTAGTTACTAATTTTGATAGTAGTCCAAACTGTTTTGTGTCTTTTTTATAGGTATATTTTTTTCTAAGTTTTTCGTTCAACGAAGCGGTAATTTTTTTTGACCGATCGTCTTTTCCAATTTTGGTTTCCAATTCAATTTTCATTTCATCCATTGATTTTA
>JAYVNT010000366.1:0-3976 GCA_043758285.1 Flavobacterium sp. | reverse complement strand
CAGCAGCACTCATTTTACCTGCAACCACATGATACGTAAGAATTGAAGTAAGTGTTGCTTTGTTTTCTGGCTTCACTAAAGTTTCAACCGTTCCGGCTGGTAATTTATTGAACGCTGCGTTGGTAGGAGCAAAAACTGTAAATGGTCCTGCACTCGAAAGTGTTTCTACTAAACCTGCTGCTTTTACTGCGGCAACCAAAGTAGTGTGGTCTTTTGAATTTACGGCATTTTCAACAATGTTCTTTGTAGGATACATAGCTGCACCACCTACCATTACTGATTTTTTCATTTGTGCAAATGAACCTAAAGAAACTAACGCCAATGTGAATACTAATACTAACTTTTTCATGATTTGATAATTGCGGAACACCGCATCGTTTTGTTAAAATTTTTATTAATTAATTATAACAACTAACGATAAATTAAAATGTTTGGATTTATAATCGTTTAAATTTTTTTTGTTTAATCAACAAACACAATTATTAAGAATTGAAAGATGAATTAAAAAATTAAACTGATAGTTTATTAAGGCGAATCTCTCTGTTTAAATAAAGCCAAAAAGCCTTTCAATTCATCCATAATTGGAGAATCAAAATCCCAAATGGAAGTTTTTGCTTGAAGGCTGTATTCCAAAGTACAGTATTTTCCCGCTTGTTGTCTTTCTTGATGTGTGGCAGTATCATATTTGAGGTAATAATGAACCCAAAGTTTATCAAATTCTTTTTGACTTACCTTTTCGGATAAACAATTTTGCCATTGTTGCAGACAATCAGCAAAAGGAGAAGATTTTGTTTTTATACGTGTAAGCAAACTTTCCAATTCTCCATTTCCATCGATATTCACGAAGTAGCAAGCAATTTGAAAGGGAATTCCATCAATTTTAAGTTTCGCAAATGTTTGATTATTGGATAATTGCACATTAAAAGTTTCTTCTAAACATTCATTTACAAAAGCCAATCTCTCCTGTATTGTAAATGAATCTTGGTCGATGATTATTCCTAATTTTTCAAAAGGATTTTTGAGGAAACCCGTTTTCAGACTATCCAATCGCCTTGTCAAAGAATCTTTACTCAACCCTCCTAAAACATCAACCGAAAATGGTTTAACTTCAACACCTTGTATTAAGTATTCAATAAATGATTTATCGTCTTTTCCTTCAACTAAAATGATGTTTTTCATTATTCTCCTCTGATAGCGGTGTTAGTTTTTAATTCATATTCAAGGGTAGATATTTGGTGTTTTATTCCAATAATCTGATTGGTTTTTGCATGACGAGCCATTTCAAAATAGGCTCCTTCTCCTTCAAATTCCTCACAAACTTCCTCAAAAGCGGTAATCATTTCACGGCTATGCGTTGTGGCAAATAGTTGAATATCAAAGTGTTGGCATAATTTAAAAAGCATTTGCCAAACTTCTTTTTGGGCAGTGTAGTGGATGCCGTTTTCTATTTCGTCTATTAGTAAATAACTTTTACTAAAATTTGCATTTGTGAAAATTACAGACAAATAACGTAATACTTTTTGCATTGCATCACCGAAGAATGAGATAGGTAAATACTTAGAATTACCTTTCTTCTTAATATACAATACATCGGGATAACTTGCGTAAGTTGTTAAATCTAAAATATCTTCATCAATTGTTTTTATAGCTTCCAAAATTTGGTCATAATGTCCATTTATCTTAGCATCATCAATTAATCTTACAAGACTAAAACTATTAGGTATTTGCCTATCTTTATCTAAAATTATATCTATGTGATTCTCCAAACCATTTCCTATGCCATGATTTTTTGACTGAATCCAATTTCTACCCTCAAAAGTTCTACTAAATTGTTTTATTTCCTTTTCTTCTTCCATTAAAAAGTCAACTAAAAAATTTATTTTTGGGATTTTCGTATTAAATAAAAATGCCTCTGAATCTTCATTATTAATTCCAAATTGTGGGTTTCTTATTTGTCCAGTTTGTTTAAGGTCTTCCGAAATAAGAAAATACAATGCCTCCAATAAACAAGTTTTCCCAGAATTATTTTTCCCAGTAATTAGATTTATTCTTGAAAAACCTTTGATTTCAGTTTTGTCGAAGCATCTAAAATTCTGTATTGAAATATTTTGTATCATTATTTGTATGTTTTTTTAAATATACTTAATTTGAATAAAAGCTAAATTCGCCATTACAAATACTACTCTCTGCAATTAGTAATTCACATTTTGCGCACTACTAATTAATACATAAAACCGTAATGTGTATTATTTAAACAATGCCTATTTCTTTTAATTGCCAAAAACATCTTGCTGTAGCCTTAATATCAGTAAGAGCATTATGAGCGTCTTCAAAATTTTCACCAAATAACTTAAGATGAAGTTCACTTAATTTTGGCCATTTATATCCATAATGTCCTTCAATTTTGCAGAAATTTATACTACTTTCCATAGTACAAATCAACTTTAAATTTTCAACTGGATTTCTGTTTAAAATTCGCAAAAACTCGGAACCAATTAATTTTGAATCAAAATTAATATTGTGAGCTATCAAATAATTGGCTTCCAAACATACAGATTCGAACTCAATTAAAATATCTTTTAGGTTTGTACCCGTTTCAATAGCATATTCTGTTGTTATACCGTGAACATTGGATGCTTCTAATGGGATTTTAAAGTTATTGGGTTTAATTATACTTTCCTTTGAAGAAATTAATCTACCCTCCGAATCATTTAGAATCCAAGCAATTTGCACCAATCTTGGCCAATTATCTAATCGATTAACTGGAGCTTTCCAATTCTTTGGAACTCCTGTTGTCTCAGTGTCAAGAAATAGATAGAACGGCTTCTGAAATTCATCATCATCAATTAATATACCACTCGGGCTATTGCTTCCTTCAATTTCATCATCAATTAATACACCACTCGGACTATTGCTTCCTTCAATTTCATCATCAATATACACACCACTAGTGCCCTCGTTGCTCTTTCCTATTAATGATTTTCCAGAGCAGTATTTCAATAATAATATATATAAATGATTTAAACATAGTTTGAATG
Source organism: Flavobacterium sp. (assembly GCA_043758285.1). Taxonomy (GTDB): domain Bacteria; phylum Bacteroidota; class Bacteroidia; order Flavobacteriales; family Flavobacteriaceae; genus Flavobacterium. The sequence goes on along the minus strand of JAYVNT010000366.1, from coordinate 938 downwards.
GTCTTTCCAACGGCAAACCATTTAAAAATGTATAATTAAAATATGATTTGTGAATAGAAGGCGGTAAAACTAAATGACCTAACCAACGCAATTCAATATGTTTGAATGAAGAATTAAATTTAAAATTTGATCTAAAAGTCTTGATTTTGTTTTTCGCAACTTGAAATTTATGGTTATCTGCATAAAATAAAATATGAAACCCATTGTGACTACCACTCTTAACTACCCACCTGTAATCAAGTGGTAAGTTTAGAATTTTCAAAAAATCACTTAAAATAAATAAATCGTTACAATTATCAATATCCAACGTTCTTAAATCATTATAACCTAAAACAACTCCGAGACCAATAGCTTTTTCCCAAGAATATGAATGTAACAATTCGAGAGATTGACGCTTATGTATTAGTGACTGCCATTCATGATATGGAGATTTTAGAATATCATTATCTGATTTGGAATATTCTGTTCTACTACTAATTATGGAGGTAACATTAAATCCAAAATTATAATAATAGTTTGCTTGTATAAATAGTTTGCTCATTTTTTGATTTACAGTTTAAACATGTTTGAGTACAGAGTTTTTCCATTAAAGATAATGTATTTAAATTTTATGTAAATTTTCAATTCTAATGTGCAATCCAAAATAGCTTCTTTTTCACTCTTCGAGACATTCTCAAAAACAGTTTATAAGTTTAGATAAAAATAATTTCCAATCCACTAAAAACTACCCCTTCAACTCCACCCTCAAAAATCCAGCCGTATAACTCCCCTTCACCTTCGCCACTTGTTCGGGTGTTCCTTCGGCAATGATGTTTCCGCCTTTTTGTCCTCCCTCTGGACCGATGTCAATTACATGGTCGGAAACCTTAATTACGTCTAAATTATGTTCGATAATCAAGACCGTATTGCCTTTATCTGCCAATCGGTTTAATACTTCC
>JAYVNT010000365.1:0-3978 GCA_043758285.1 Flavobacterium sp. | reverse complement strand
CCCAGTAATCATATAGTTCATCTATATCTACTGGTTTTGCAGGTTTTTGATTGACCAATCTCCCTCTTGTAAAAGCTCTGTCAAGAATGGTTTCTATCAAGAAATCTTCGTTTACCTCGTAAGGTGCGTATTCAGTTTTGAGATTGATATCGAATAATTTAGCGGTATTGTTGGACCAAAATGCTTTCCAACCGCTTTTATAATCTTTTATGAGTTCGAAAGTGGTAAAACCTGTTTGACGATGAATTAGTTTAACTAATATTTGTCCCTGCTTTCTGGAGAGTTTTTTTAGTTGCCCAGTAAATTCATTCTCAATGTAGTCTTCCACTATTTTGAAGTATTTTCTTTTCTCTCTATTGGTTTTCATTTTGTCCATATTGTTATTCAAAACTGTCAATCTTTCGGCAGCAGTTTTTGCAAATGGATATACTTTATAGACTCTGTTTTGAAGTAATTGAAATTCTTTCTTTTCTTCGGCTGAAAACTTTTGTTTGTAAATAACAACTTCATCTAGCGGCACTATAGTGTCATTCCCTTGTGTTACAACTTCTTTTTTTTTGATAGAATCGTTTGTAATTTGTGCATTGGAGATAAAAGAGACCGATAGAAATAAAAAGAAATAAAATAACTTTTTCATGTATAGTATTTATTAGGGTAAAAATATAGAATATCCTTAACAACTCTAATGCCAAATTTATATTTTAGCAAAAAAAATATTTATGGCAACAAAATCTATACTTACCAAATCATCACTTTCGTTTTTAGAAACCTATTTAAATAATGCTTCGCCAACTGGCTACGAATCGGTTGGGCAAAAACTTTGGATGGATTATTTGAAACCTTATGTGGATACTTTTATAACGGATACTTATGGCTCGGCAGTGGGAATAATCAATCCGGATGCTAAATACAAAGTGGTTATCGAAGGTCATTCGGATGAAATTTCGTGGTATGTGAATTATATCACAGCCGAAGGACTTATTTATGTTATTCGAAATGGTGGTTCTGACCATCAAATTGCGCCTTCTAAAAGGGTTAACATTCATACCAAAAAAGGAATTGTAAAAGGCGTTTTTGGCTGGCCAGCTATTCATACTCGAAATCGTGGTAAAGAAGAATCGGCAACGTTGCACAATATATTTATTGATTGTGGTTGTTCTACTAAAGATGAAGTTGAAAAACTTGGCGTTCATGTGGGTTGTGTCATTACATATCCTGATGAATTTATGATTTTGAATGGCAATAAGTTTGTTTGCCGTGCTATTGATAATAGAATGGGCGGTTTTATGATTGCCGAAGTGGCTCGCCTGTTGAAAGAAAACAAAAAGAAGCTGCCTTTTGGTTTGTATATTACCAATTCTGTTCAAGAAGAAATAGGGCTTCGTGGTGCCGAAATGATTACCAACACGATTAAACCCAATGTTGCCATCGTGACTGATGTTTGCCACGATACTTCTACGCCAATGATTGAAAAGAAAATTGAAGGCGATTTACAAATGGGTAAAGGTCCTGTGATTGCCTATGCTCCGGCAGTTCATAATACGTTGAGAGATTTAATAGTAAACACCGCTGAAACCAATAAAATCCCTTTTCAGCGTCATGCTACGTCAAGAGCCACCGGAACCGACACGGATGCTTTTGCTTATAGTAATGGTGGCGTTGCTTCGGCTTTGATTTCGTTGCCGCTGCGCTATATGCATACCACCGTTGAGATGGTGCATCGGGATGATGTGGAAAATGTAATCAAACTGATTTATGAAAGTTTGCTGAAGATAGAAAACAACGATACTTTTTCTTATTTCAAATAAAAAAGTCCCGATGTGTCGGGACTTTTTTTGTTTAATCATCTTTTTTAATGGTTATTGTGGTGTCTTCATCTAGTTTGAATTCTCCTTTTTTGAAGGTTTCTTTGTTAAAGATTACTTCATAAGTATAAATAATGCCTTTGGGTACTTGAAAAAGGCATTCTTTGCCGTCGGGTGGGATAACGAGTTCTTTTTTGATGTCGTTATCCTTGTCGTCTTTGCCCGTTAATTTAAAGGTTATCTTGTCTGAAAGTTTGTTTTTTACGCAAAACCCTTCTTGTTTTGCGCTCGACTTGCTTCCTTTAAACAACCCTAAACTACTTATTAATATCTCACCACCTTTGATGGCAGTTTGAAGATCAGATTGGGCAAAAGACATCATGGGCAATAGGGTTGCTATTGCTAGAAATGGTTTGAATTTCATAAAATGATTTTTATAAATTAGAAAGATAACCGTAATCTATTAATAAATTATGGTCTGTAATTGGGATAGTTTTCCCATTCTTTAATAGAATTATTTTACTGCATATTTTCAAAACTTGAGTATAGTTGTGATCTGTAATTATTATTCCTTTACTAGTAGAATATTTTTTTATTAGATTACAGATTTTCTCAACTAATATTGGAGACAAGCCACTAAATGGTTCATCTAATAAACAAAATTTAGATTCATTAAATAAAATAATTTTTATTTCAAGATATCTTAACTCTCCTGTGGACAAATGTTTAATAGTTTTGTTTCGTATGCCAATTATAATTTCATCATTGTAGAACTCTTCGCTTCTATTTTTATTTATAGAAAGTTTAATAGCTTTATTTACAAAAAAAAAATTGGGGACGAAACTATCTTGATTAAGATAACTTATGTTTTTTAATCTATCTTTTTCAGAGATTAAAACTTTCTCATTGAGTTTTACAAACTTATTATCAGCACTTTCAATACCAAAAATTATTTTCAATAAAGTAGACTTTCCTGAACCGTTTCTACCTAAAAGACCAATTATTTGTCCAGTTTCACATCTCAAATAAACATCAGATAAAATAATTTTTAAATCATAACTTTTTAGAACGCTATCAACAATTAAAACATCTTTAAACATATAAAAACAATTAAGTTAATGAGCCCTATTAAAATTAAATTTAAAACTCCACAGTAAATAATAAGTTCCTTTTTCGTCAAACCATTGTTAAAGTAAAATAAATACTCTTTGTTTTTTGGATGCAATTCTCTTAGCATGAAACTCAATAAATACCCAAATGTAATAAAACATATTGAAAATGATTTTAAGTCCCCAAACACAAAAAAAATAAGAGAAACAATAAGACTAACGCTAAAATTAAATTTAAAAAAAGAAATAATATTTAACCATTTTCTATATAATACACTCATATAATAATTCGTTTAAAATAAAAAATGGTTAAATAAAAATAGCTTTTACAAACCTGTTACACCTTTAGTACATGATTGAAACCATAAAAATCCACAACCATATTCACTGTGTGTACAGTCTGTATAGGTATGGTCTCCAAAACCAATACACCATCTACATGAGCAAGGAACTCTTGCAACTGATATATTGATTTGAGTATTATTGATATTCATTATGTCATTTATTATATTTTCTGGCACATCAGTTGAACCAATAAACTTGTTTTCATATTTATAGTCATCCAATGATTCTATCATTTTAACAAAATCTTCCAATGGTGTGAGTTTAGCTAATTTAATTGCAATGTCTACAAAACCTTCAACTTTACTAGTAAAACCATTTTTTAGTAACATATCTCGGATTTCACTAATTACTACTTTATTTTCCTTGGGCAAATCTACGTTTAATAGCTGATCCATTTTTTCGACCCACAAAGCTGTTTTTTCGGTATCATCAAGCTTATTAAAATCTGCTAATACTTGATCATAAGTTTTTCCTTCAAGGAATTTTGCTCTTAAACTTTGCGCATTCCCTGCAAACCCCAATACTACCGTGGCTATTAAGCCAAATACTAATTTTTTCATTTTTAATTGTTTTTAAAATTATACATTAAATTGTTACTACCAAATATTTCTCGAGATATTTTGATGTTGTAAAATTGAATAATCTAAATCAGTAGTATTGAGCAGAAAGTGACTTATTTTGTAGCTATTTTTGGGTATAATTTATGCCCTAAAATATAG
>JAYVNT010000364.1:0-12125 GCA_043758285.1 Flavobacterium sp. | reverse complement strand
CTCTATTTTAAATGTCCCGTTTATTTCTTCCATTCTGGCTTGCATATTGGTTATCCCAATGCCGTTCGTGTTGTTGTTTATACTAAACCCGATACCATTGTCTTTAATGTCAATAGTGATAGTTTTATCTTTTTTGTTCATCGTTATTGAGACGGTTGTTGCTTGTGCATATTTGTCAATATTTTGCAAAGCTTCCTGAATTATTCTATAAATATTAATTTTGGTGTTATTATCAACCGTTTCCCAATCTATACTTTCGTCAACTTTCAAATTGAAAATGATTTCGTTATGACCTTTAATAGCAGTGAACAGATTTTCAACTATAGATATAAAATTAATGCTGTCAGAAAAGATATTTTTATTTAAATCATGCGATATGATTCGGATTTCCTTTTCAATATTCTGAATTTCTTTCACGTATTCTAAACATTGAGCAATAGTTTCGGGATCTGTTTTTTTATTCAATACAAATAAATTCATTCGAATACTAGATAATTTTCCCATCACACCATCATGCAATTCTTGAGAAATTCTCTTTTTTTCCATCTGTTTTCCTTCTTCAATTTTTTGTTGTTGGTTTAACATCAATTGATAAATTTCTTCCTTGTCTTTTTGGTGTTCTTGTTCCAACAGTAATTCTCGTGTTCGTGCCTTTTGAGATTTATTTTTAAACCATAAAATGACAATTATTATAGATAATATTCCGAATCCAGAAATCAAAAATAATCTGTAGAGTAAAACACTTTTTTCTTCTTCGACGATGTTTTTTTGATTGGTAATTTCATCCGTTTCATATTCAATCCGGGCAAATTTATCACGAGTAGCACGCTCAATATTTTGTAAACTATCATTCAGTTTAATATAGCGTTCGTTATAAAAATATTGTCTGTCAGGAACAATATCAGCTAGCAATTGAAGTGTTTTTAATTCATCTTCAAAAATTTTATTTTGGTGTGCAGTTTTTTGGGCATCCTTAGCATAAAAAAGGGCCAATGTCGTATCTTTTTGAGCTAAATAATATTCAGAAAGATTTATTTTTACAGCTACTTGTGTTGGCGTAAATTTAGTACTGTCAGCAATATGTAATACTTCCTTAAAAAGAGTCATGGCTGATTTATCATTAAGCTTAAACTTAGAATATGCAATAGTATTTAGTAGATAAGAATATGTTTTTAAATCTACTTTTTTTATTTCTTTAAAGTTTATGTTAGCGTTTAAGTATGATATTACTTTTTGATGTTGATTTTGTTTTTGGTAAATTTGAGCTATGTAGTTGTAAGCGGATGCTTTAGAAATTATTTTTTGATAATAAGGTTCAATGTAAGCTGATTTTTGGAGTGCTTTTAAATAATATTCCTTTGCTTTTATATTGTTATTCATACCAATCTCCGCATTTGCAATTGTGATATAGGAACTAAACATCATATCTTCATAATTCTTTTTTGACGATGCGATCTTTAAAGCTTTAATTGCTGTAGCTTCTGCACCAGCATAATCTTTTTGACACCAAAGCAAATCTGCTTTATTTTGAAGAATGGATGTCATAAACGGAAAATTTTTAGTTTTCCTTGATAATTTTTCTGCTTTCGAAAAATAATAAAAGGAACTATCGTTTGAATACTCAACAAAATAATAGATTCCAATTGAACAATCTGCTTGAATAATACCGCTACTATCCTTTGATACGAAAGCTCTTTGACTTATATCTTTATATACATTGAATTGTTTTTTTCTATTGCCATTATAGTAATATAAACTAGCAAGCTTAAAATAATCTGCCTTTAAAATAGAATCATATTTTTTAGATTGAAGTGCATTATTTATTCTATCTAAAAATAATATTCGTTGTTCTTTAGAATATTTCAAATTCTCAGCGGTACTGAAAAGGTTGTTAATTTCCCCCTTTGTCGTAAGTCCTTGATTGTGATCTTTATTACAACCTGTAAAAAAGAAAATAAATGAAATTATATATAAAAGTTTTTTCAATGCTATTTTTTGATATTTCGCAAAGTTAGTAAAAATGTAAACCACTAAGAAATAGTTCACTATTGCATAGTGGTTTTATTAATGAATTGTTATTTTGGAGTAGGTGAGGGTGTTGGCGGAATAATAGTGGTGTCTGAGGCGTTAATTGTTGTTGGCACTGCATTATTAGCTGGTTGTATTTCATCAGCTGTGCATGATGTTAATGAAGCTAATAAAGTAATAATTGCGATAGAATAAATAAATTTTTTCATAATGTTTAGTATTAAAATAAGACAATGGTTTTCTGTGTAACTACATTTTTTTCAATGCGTTACGGATTAAAAAATAAATTTTAGGAATTCCTAGTACTTGTATTAATACAGTGTAAAACTACCTTGATTGAAAGGTTTGATTGTACGGTAAAAGTGTAATAAATGTTAAAATTTGAATTACTTTTGCAAAAGATACTTTACAAACAAATGCATAGAAAACTTGTAATTGGTGACATCCACGGGGGATTAAGAGCACTTCACCAAATTTTGGAAAGAGCTAAAGTCACAACAAACGACCAACTTATTTTTCTGGGGGACTATGTTGACGGTTGGAGCGAATCGCCTCAGGTTTTGGATTTTTTGATAGAATTGAATACAAAAAATAATTGTATTTTCATTCGAGGCAATCATGATGAACTACTCTTAAAATGGCTTTCAGAAAGCAGGGATAATCTTGAATGGTACAAACACGGTGGAGAAGCTACCGTTTTAGCCTATAAAAAAGTTTCGGCAGCAAAAAAGCAAATCCATATTGAATTTTTAAAATCGTTACAAGATTATCATTTGGACGAAAAGAACCGATTGTTTATTCATGCCGGTTTTACTAATATGAATGGGATACGTTATGAATATTTTTCGAAACTATTTTATTGGGACAGAACACTGTGGGAAACCGCAGTATCACTTGATATAACAATTCCAAAAGAAAGCTGGTTGTACCCAAAAAGATTGACATTGTATCACGAAATTTACATTGGGCACACGCCAGTAACTAAAATAAATGAAACTATTCCCACTCAGAAAGCATGTGTTTGGAATGTTGATACAGGTGCAGGTTTCAAAGGAACTTTAACCATTATGGATGTTGACACAAAAGAGTTTTGGCAAAGTGAACCTTTAAATGATTTGTATTTTAATGAAAAAGGGAGAAATTAAATTGACTATTTTTGTAAAAAATTTAAAAATAAAAACAATGAAAAAAATAATTGCAGTCGTAGCTATAGCTACAGTAAGTTTAGCAAACGCGCAAGCTTACAAAGGTAAAGGTGATATAAAAGCACAAGTGGGTGTAAATATTCAAAATCATGGAACGGGAATAAACGTGGGTGCCGATTTTGGTCTTGGCGAAAACATGTCTTACGGATTTGTTGCGTCTTATTTACTTTCTGTTCAAGAAGTGGCGGGCATAAAACCAGAATTTAAAGATAGAGCTGATGCCAAAATTCGCTTTAATGCTAATTTGGGAAATGTTTTCAAATTGGATAAAAAAATGGATATCTATCCGGGTTTAAATTTAGGGACGAGAAATTTTGGAGCCCATTTGGGTTTTAGATATTTCTTTACTCAAGGTTTTGGTGTTTACACAGAAGCTGGAATCCCTATTGCAAAATATGATTCAAATGTTCAAGGATTTGATGAGTATAATAATCAGTTTGTATTTCAAATCGGTGCATCATTCAATTTATAAATGAGTGTTATTGACCAAAAATTAAACGAAAGAAGCGGTTCTAAATGTGAATTGTGTGGTTCAACCGAAGAATTAAGAATTCATTTAACAAAAGAAGAAGCAATCTCATTAGACAACTCTGTTTTGGTATGTACACTCTGCAAAAATCAAATAGAAAATACCACAACTACTGATCCAAATCATTGGAGATGTCTTAGTGAAAGTATGTGGAATGAAAACAAACCAGTACAGGTTGTTGCATGGCGAATGCTCAACAGATTACGTGGAGAAGGTTGGCCTCAAGATTTGCTGGACATGATGTATCTTGATGAAGAAACCCTAATTTGGGCTGGTGCTACTGGCGAAGGTGAGGATGAAGATGGTAAAATAGTTCATAAAGACGGTAATGGAAATATCCTGAAAGAAGGAGACTCTGTTGTGTTGATTAAAGATTTAGATGTAAAAGGAGGGAACTTCACGGCAAAACGTGGTGCTGCGGTTCACAATATCAAATTAGTTTGGGACAATCCGGAACAAATAGAAGGAAGAGTTGAAGGACAGCATATCGTCATTTTAACGCAATATGTTAAGAAAACAAAGTAGAGAGAAGACCGCTTCGCTGCAAGAAGAAAGAGAAGCGTCCCGAATTTAGAACGCTTTTCTTTTTCATCTTGATACTATTTTTATTCTTGTCTCTTGCAGCGAAGCGGTCTTGCTTGTTTTTTCTTAAAGATCAAATTTTATTCCTTGTGCCAATGGCAGACTTGTAGTGTAGTTGATTGTATTTGTTTGTCTTCTCATATATACTTTCCAGGCATCAGAACCTGATTCTCTTCCGCCACCAGTTTCTTTTTCACCGCCAAACGCTCCACCAATTTCCGCTCCGGAAGTTCCGATGTTTACATTCGCGATTCCACAATCTGAACCTGCAACTGATAAAAATGCTTCCGCTTCGCGAAGATTGTTTGTCATAATAGCGGATGATAAACCTTGTGCAACACCATTTTGAATATCGATAGCATTAGTTACATCACCAGAATATTTTAATAAATATAAAACTGGTGCGAATGTTTCGTGCTGCACTATTTCAAAAGAGTTTTTAGCTTCTGCTATTGCCGGTTTAACGTAACAGCTACTTTCGTAACCTGCACCAGAAAGAACGCCACCTTCAACAAGAATTTTTCCACCTTCTTCAACTACTTTTGACAATGCTTTGTTATACATTTCAACAGCATGAGTATCGATAAGAGGTCCAACGTGATTGTTTTGGTCTAATGGATTTCCGATTCTTAATTGACCATAAGCACCAACAATGGCATCTCTTACTTTGTCATAAATACTTTCGTGAATGATTAATCTTCGAGTAGAAGTACAACGTTGTCCTGCAGTTCCTACTGCTCCAAAAACGGCTCCAATAACTGTCATTTTGATATCAGCGTCAGGAGTTACAATGATGGCGTTGTTTCCGCCTAATTCTAATAACGATTTTCCTAAACGCGCTGCGCAAGCTTGCGCTACAATTTTACCCATACGAGTAGAACCAGTAGCAGAAACTAATGGAATTCTTTGGTCATGCGTCATTAATTCGCCCACTTTATAATCGCCGTTGATTAAGCATGAAATTCCTTCCGGAAGATTGTTTTCTTTCAATACTTTGGCAATGATATTTTGACATGCGATTCCACAAAGCGGCGTTTTTTCAGAAGGTTTCCAAACGCAAACATCGCCACAGATCCATGCTAATGCTGTGTTCCAAGCCCAAACTGCAACTGGAAAATTGAAAGCTGAAATAATACCTACAATTCCCATTGGATGATATTGTTCGTACATTCTATGTCCGGGACGTTCCGAGTGCATTGTTAATCCGTGAAGTTGACGAGACAAACCAACGGCAAAATCACAGATGTCAATCATTTCCTGCACTTCTCCGTAACCTTCTTGCAACGATTTTCCCATTTCGTAGGAAACCAATTTCCCTAAAGCTTCTTTGTTTTGACGCAATTTTTCTCCAAACTGACGCACAATTTCCCCACGTTGAGGTGCTGGCATTAGTTTGAACGTTTTGAAAGCCTCGGTTGCTGATTGCATTACTTTTTCATAATCGGCAGGTGTAGTTGCTTTTACTTTTCCAATCAATTGACCATCTACTGGCGAAAAGGATTCGAAAGCTTCTCCGTTTGAAAACCAATTATTTCCAGTGGATGTTCCTTCGTTTATGGTTTTTACACCAAGTATTTCTAATGCTTCGGTCATCCCGAATTGATGTGCTATTGATTGCTGTGTTATTGTTGACATTGTATTATTATGTTAGTTTATTTGGCAAAAGTAGCAGTTTAATTTGAAAAAAGAATAGCTATTAACTATTTCACAAATCTAGAATCGGTTTCCATTATTGTTCCGCATTTAGAACACGTTCTCAAAGCTTCAGAATTATAGAAATGTTCAAAATGTTTTAGAAAATCTTTTTCTATATCCGTAAGTTCAAAATAGACATCATAAAGTTTATGGTTGCAGTTGTCACAGAACCAAAGCAAACCATCTTTCGCATTAGAACTAGCACGCTTTAGTTCGATTACCAAACCGATGGAACCTTCTAATCTATTAGGAGAATGTGGTGTTTTTGCCGGATGCAAATACATATCGCCTGCCGAAAGTTTCATCGCTTTCTTTTCACCATTATCCTGAACATAAACTGTGATTTCGCCTTCTAGTTGATAAAATAATTCTTCGGTTTCGTTATAGTGATAATCTTTTCGAGCATTTGGACCAGCAACAATCATAACGATATAATCTTCGGAATCAACATAAATGTTCTTATTGCCAACGGGCGGTTTTAGTAAATGACGATTTTTGTCAATCCAATTGTTGAGGTTGAATGGTTTTGGTATTGCCATGGTAAAATTGTTTTTACGAAATTACTAAAAATAAAAAAGGTTAGCGCGAACTAACCTTTTAAATTATTGTTTTTATAAGTTTAGCCACGCTAAACTTATATTTATTTTATTTCCTTTATCAAATAAATATAAACGGGGAAGTGATCGCTAAATCCAACTTCGGTTGCCTGATGTCGAAGCGGATACCCCTTATATTGACCTGTTGTTTGAATCATAAAAGGTTTGTTATAAATTCCAGCTTTCCAATACTGATAAGAAGAGTAATCTTTTTTAATCAACGTTTCTGAAACCATTATTTGGTCAAAAATATCTCCCGCATCTCTGTAAAATAAAGAAGCATTTCCTTCTTTTGCCATTTGTTCGAACGGATTATAAACACCAAATTGTTGTACTTCTTCTTTCTTAATTTTGGCGCCAACGCCTTCTTTTACACTTTTATTGTAAGTTCCATCATTCAAATCGCCCATATTGATGATTTTGGCATTTGGGTTTACCTTATATATAGAGTCCATTATTTTTTTATCCAATCTTCCGGCAGCTTCACGAAATGGTGAACTTTTCTTTTCTCCACCAGAACGAGATGGCCAGTGATTGACCATAATATTAATTTCTTCTCCATCAAGCAAACCAGTAACTAATAAAATATCTCTAGTAAAAACGCGGTCTAAATTTTTATCGATTTCTGATTTGTCATCAGCTGCATCGTCTTTGTCGTTTTTCTCTTTTACTTTTTTGTTTAATTGATTTTTATAAATCAATAATGGAATGTTTTTATAGCTTGTTGGCTTGAAATGTTTTTTCTGATATAGTAAAGCTACATCGATACCTCTTTTGTCTGGAGAATCAAAGTGAACAATCCCATAATCTTTGTTTATAAGCGCAGGTTCTTTTATTAAATCTTCGAGAACGCCTCTGTTTTCAATTTCTGCACCACCAATAAACGTTGGCGAATTATTGGGATTATCAGTTGAGCCAATTTCGGCTAAAACTTTTGCTAAATTGTGTAGCTTTTGACGGTATTTTTTTGAAGTCCAGTTTTGTGCTCCATTAGGCAACCATTCTTCATCGTTGTTTGCCTCATTAATAGTATCAAACAAATTTTCGAAGTTGTAGAATGCTACAGTGTGAATAATGTACTTTTTCTGCTGTGCATTTACACCAGAAATTGCGAATAAAACAAAGAAAAGGACGATTAATTTTTTAATTCTCATAAAAGTTATATTAATTTAATATCAAGTTTTTAAAAAACTTCGAGCCAAATGTAATTAATATTATTAAAAGATGTACATTCGTCGGCTGTTAAGTTTCCATATGATCTTAACTTAAGGAAAAATTAATTTAATCTTATTTATGAAAAAACTTGTCATTAGTACATTATTTGTAATGCAGGCAATTATTAGTTTTGCACAAACTACTACGGGAATTACTGGAAAAGTAGTTGATTCAAAAACTCAGAAACCATTACAAAATGTTGTTGCTTCTATTCAAAACACTAGTTTAACAGTCTTAACAGATGCTGCTGGTGTTTTTACTTTTAAAGAAGTTCCAAAAGGAAGCCAATTGCTTCAAATTAAAAGTTCAGGATACAAAGATCAATTGTTAGCAGTTGATGTTGAAACTGGAAAAATGTTAGATATAGGAGTTATTGTTTTTGAGGAAGATGTAGTTTCTGATCAGCAGGCAAATAATTTGGTTACTATTACTGATAGTGATTTAAGTGACGAAAGCAACAGTTCTGAAAGTACTGCTGGATTATTGCAAGCATCTAAAGACGCCTTTCTTCAAGCTGCTGCGTATAATTTTGGGCAAGCTCGTTTCAGCGTTAGAGGAATAGATAATGAATATTCTAACGTTATGATTAATGGCGTTTCTATGAATAGAACTTCTGACGGAAGACCACAATATGGCGATTGGGGAGGATTAAATGATGCCACTCGAAATCAAGAATTTACTAATGGTTCTGCTCCTTCGGATTATGTTTTTGGAGGAATTGCTGGTACTCAAGAAATTAATACTAGAGCATCCGTATATAGAAAAGGAACTAGAATTTCATTCCTTAATACAAATATCAATTACAGTTTTAGAACGATGGGTACTGTAGTTTCTGGAATGAATACTGACGGTTGGGCTTATGTAGTTTCTGCAGGAAGAAGATGGTCTCAAGAAGGGTATTATGAAGGGACTAATTATAGTGCAAATTCTTTCTTTGCTAGTGTTGAAAAACGAATTAATGATAAGCATAGCTTAAATTTTACAACTATCTATGCTCAAAACAAAAGAGGTAAAAATTCCCCAAACACAGTTGAAACTACAGATTTGGCTGGAATTAGATACAATTCATATTGGGGCGATCAAGGCGGAAAAAGAAGAAACTCTAGAGTTAAAAGAACAGAAGAGCCAATGTTTATGCTAACGCATTATTGGAAAATAAACCCTAAAATGAATTTAAATACTACTATATCTTACCAAATGGGAGAAATAGGAAACAGTAGATTAGATTATACAAAAGCGGCCAATCCAGACCCAACATATTATACAAGATTACCAAGTTATGAAGCTAATCATTTCACTAATGGTGTTTATGATGGTAATACAGAACCTCATTTATCTAATGCAATAAACCTAAGAAACAGTTTTCTTGCTAGTCCTCAATTAAACTGGACAAATATTTATACAACAAATAATCAAACTCTTCCAAATGGCAGTCGTATTGTTTTGTATGAAGACAGAAACGACGAAAAAATTGCAACGATAAACTCTAATTTGCAAGCATCACTTTCTGATAATATTTTCTTGAATGCAGGTGTAAATTATTTAGACTCAAGAACTAGTAATTTTAAATCAATGTTAGATCTATTAGGCGGTAATTATTTTACCGACAAAAATACTTTTGGTCTCAATGATCAACAACAGGCGGATTTAAACAATCCAAACAGAGCTGTTTTTGTTGGAGATAAATACGGTTATAACTATAATATAAACGCAACCAAACTTGATGCATTCACTCAGTTTAAATTCATGTATAAAAAAGTAGATTTTTATCTAGCTGAATCATTTTCTCGTTCGGGTTATGAAAGAGAAGGATTGTATAAAAACGGATATTATCCAACCAATTCATTTGGAAGAAGCAAAAAAATAAACTTTGACAACTTTGGTTTTAAAGGGGGTTTAACCTATAAAATAACAGGAAGACAATTCTTGGATTTCAACGGCATTTATATGTCAAAAGCACCAAACTCTAAAGATGTGTTTTCAAATGCTCGTGTCAATAACTCAATAACAGAAGGAATTGCAAATGAAACTATAAAAGGTGGTGATGCAAGTTACATTATTAAAGCACCAAAATTCAAAGCAAGATTTACTGGATATTTTTCTGAAACACTAAATTCTACAGATATTAATTTTTATTACGCTGACGGACTTGGTAGCGGTAGTGGTTTTGTTTCGGAGATTGTTACAGGAATAAACAAAAAGAATAGAGGAGTTGAAGTTGGTTTAGAATATCAAATAACCTCAACTATAAAAGCAACAGCAGTTGCAGCTTATGGAGAATACACCATAACAAACAATCCAAATGTAAAGTTGAGTAACGACTCTTCTGCTAGTGTTACAGACTATGGAGTAGCTAACTTAGAGGGTTACAAACAATCAGGTATGCCACAACAGGCCTATTCTTTTGGAATTGAATATAGAGATCCAAAATTTTGGTTTATAGGGGCTAACGCAAATTATCTTTCTGATAATTATATAGATGTATCTACTATAAAGAGAACTGGTAACTACTATACCTCTCCTGACAATTCTGGTATTACAATTGATCAAAATTTGGCAAATAAATATTTGGAACAAGAAAAATTTGATCCTTTCTTTTTGTGTAACTTAGTGGGAGGAAAATCATGGCGATTTGATCACAAGTACACACTTGGTTTATCTGCTAACGTAAACAATGTATTAGACGTTACATACAAAACAGGAGGATTTGAGCAATCAAGAAATGCTTCATATAATCAAGATTACCAAGACCATCAAAGTGCTACAGATGCTGGTGCATTTGCACCAAAATATTTTTATGGTTACGGAAGAACTTATATGGTCAATGTATATTTAACCTTTTAAAAAAAAACAGTTATGAAAAATATTTTAAAAAATGGATGTATCATCGCTTTATCACTTAACTTGTTTTCAAGTTGTGTTAGTGATACTTATGACAAACCAGTTGCCCAGAATTGTGTTGATCCGGGCTTAACCAAAACAAAAGAAGTTAGTGATATTTATGCAGTTGCCATAAATCCGGTGCCTTCGCCTATTATCCCTAACACTCCAACCTATCTTGCAGATGATATTATTGAAGGTTATGTGATTTCAAGTGATGAAGGTGGAAACTTTTTCAAAAGCATGTATTTGCAACCACTTGACGGCTCTAAAGGATTTAATATCTCTGAAGACATTGGATATGCTTATATAAATCATTTTCAACCAGGCACAAAAGTATATCTAAAGTTAAAAGGGTTGGCTTATGGCAATCCAACTAGTTATGCAGTAGGATTAGTATTTGGAGCACCACCAACAGATAAATACACCGTTAATAGATTATCAATTTATGATGCTAACAAATACATTATTCCTTCTTGTGATATCATCAGCGAAGATGCTATTGTACACAACAATCTTACCGTTGCTCAAGTTAAAAGCGATACCTATCTAAATACTTTAGTTGAAGTAAAAGATGTTCAATTTGAATCAGAAGGCGGTACATACGATCCAAATACAACCGATACCTCAGACGGTAGTGCTTATATAACAGATGGTACAACTAGCATTCCAATCAGAACAAGCAGATATGCCAATTTTTCAGGGTATCGATACCCATCTGGTAGAGGAACTGTTAGAGGTGTTTTAACCAAATACAACTCGAGCTATCAAATAATTCTTAGAACAGAAAGAGATGTAAAACTTCCAGACCCAAGAGTAGATAATGCTTTGCCTATAGTTGGAAATGCCTTGTCGTTTTCTGGCGCATTTACTGAGAACTTCACAAGTTACACACTAAACCAAACAAATTTTCCAAAATATATAAACGACGCCTTTTTAGGAACAAGATATTGGCAAGTAAAACAATATCCTGCTGGTACTGGCAATAAATATATAGAAATGAGTTCGTATGCAGGTGCTACTTCACCAGGAGTAAATGCCAAAACCTATTTCTTTGTTCCAGTCGATTTTACAGCAGCCAATGCATTTGCGTTTAAAAAAGAAATTAGATACAACAAAGGTCCAGCTTTAAAAGTTTATTATGTTACAGATGCTAATTATGTTGCGGGTAGTGCAATAAACATCGATAACTTTGTTGACATAACCTCTAGTTTTAATATAACGTATCCTGCAATTGATGCCTCTGAAAATTCTTTTTCATCACCAGGAACTTTCAGTATTCCGGCAACTTTAATGGGTAATGGTTATTTTGTTTTTGAATATACAGGAAACGAAACCATAACTACAACAGTTCAAATTGATGATATTTTAATCAATTAATTTTTCTTAAATAGT
>JAYVNT010000363.1:0-3984 GCA_043758285.1 Flavobacterium sp. | reverse complement strand
CATTAAGCGTTACCATTTTAGGATCATTCATCGCATTTGCCTTCTCACTATTTTGAGTGATAAAGACCAAAGGATTGTTAGCGCCGGAAACAAACAATTTATGATTTTTTTTATCCAAAGAACATAAGCAGATGTCCATACCATCCTTGCTTTCAGTAGATGAACCTTTTTGTTCCAACGCCTTAATAATCTTAGTTCGAAGCAAATTTAAAATTTCGGCTGGTTGATGGTTTTTTCCTTCAATGACAATTTCATTTAAAAAGCCCATTCCCAGCATACTCATCAAAGCCCCTGGCACTCCATGACCTGTGCAATCTGCAGCTGCCCATATTGCTACATCTTTATTTTGATAGGCCCAGTAAAAATCGCCACTCACTACATCTCTTGGCTTAAATAACACAAAATGATCTTCAGAAATATCTTTCCAATACTCGTCATTCATCATCATAGCCGATTGAATACGTTGCGCATAGTTTATAGAATCTGTAATCTCCAGATGTTTTTCTTCGATCAACTCTTTTTGATGAGCAATTTCGCTGGTTCGTTCCTTCACAATTTGTTCCAATTCTTCATTTTTCTTTTGCAAGCGTCTACGCCCCATATATATACTTAACCAAAATAAAGCAGATAGAAGAAGTAAATAAATGATGTAAGCGAATATAGTTCTATACCACGGAGGAGATATATGAAAAGAAAAAGATATACTGTTAGATATTTCGCCAAGTGAATTTTCAGCTTGAATTTTTATCGTATAGTTTCCTTCGAATAAATTATTCAGAGCAACATGATTATCAGAAATTGCTTCAGACCATTGTTCATCAAGCCCTACTAATTTATAGCGGTATTTTATTCGAATACCATGTATGTATATTGGTGCTTGAAAAACAAAATATAGATTATTGTCTTTAAAATCAATGGTTGCAGCAGAGTCGAAAGATATATTTTTATTTCCTGCTGATACCTCAGCCATGCTTAGCAGAAAATTGTTGCGTAATGTAGGTGCATTTTGTTCAAGAACAATTAGTCCTTCTGAAGTGCAGATGTAACTATTTCCATAAAAATTTTTAACTCTATTAATCCTTCCAAAGTCAAGGTGATTATAGGCTGATTTTACAAAATTAGAGTTTTTAAATTCCTTCACTTCATTTGCAACAACATACATTTGAAGTCCTTTAAACATAAAAATTTCACTGATCTCTTCATTATTTTTATGGATGGGTTCAAACGTTCCACGGGCAAATTCCGGTTTATCTTTGAGTGAATCCGGCAAAAATTTTCGCATCTCATCTTCATAAATAAATCGCTGCAAGCCTTCTGTAGTAGCAAAAACAAGTTCGCCATTGTGATTGGCCATAGGTTTTACCCATGCTTTATTTAAACCGTCCTCCTCATTATAAATATCAATATTAAGTTCAGACGTAATTCGAATAACACCAGATATGGCAGTTCCTATCCAAATATCATTATGTTTTTTGTCATGATAAATTTTTAAGGTTTGACTTAAAGGAAGATCAATTTTTTTCTTCACATTAAATTGCGCATCTGTAATGAGAACACCAGCAGGACCTGAAATAATAAATTGGTTATTGATCCATTCTATATTATTGAAGTTACCTTTTAATAAACATTTGAATTGATTGGTTTCCCTGACTTGGTAAATTCCTTCAGCTGTGGCACTGAATAACCCTTTTTCAGTTTCTGCAAATTGCCAGACAGGGAAATTTATTGGAGTGGCTTCAAACCTGGTTGAGGTTTCTCGAAAAATCCCTTTAGATGTGGCAGCAAAAAGAGTATTTGCCGAGAACCAGATATCTTGAACATCGCCTTCAATGCCATGCACATGATTATAATATGAAATGTCGGATTCATATTCAACAAAAGAAAGGCCATTATTAGTTGCCAACCACAAGTTTCCATCACTTCCCTGATAACAATTCTTAACATCATTATCTGTTATGCCCTTATACTTATCAATGTGATTAATTACCTGAAAATTTTTGTTCAGAATATAAACTCCATCGTTTAATGTATTAATGAGATAGTTTCCGTCAGACAGTTTTATTCCACCATAAATAGATCGTTCATAGGCAAGATCACTTGATTCATTACGAGTAAAATAATATAATGCACCTCCTTTCTCGAAAATAGCAAAAACACCATCGTTGAGGATTTTTTGAGAGGAGTCAATAAGTTTGAGGCTATTATTTTTTAATTCGTAAATACCTTTCTCTCGTTGACGAACTAAGATCCTGTCTCCAACTAAAAATGAAAGATGAAAACTAGTTTGTGGTTTAATCTTAGCCACAATTTTTTCAGCTTTAACAACATAAATGCAACTTTCAGTTTGAAAATAAGAAGTTTCACCTATGCAATGTACACGCCAAACAGGTTCATTCAAATTTAATTTCACAGTCAAAGAAACAAAATAATAACTGCCATCACTTTTAGTTTTTAGAATCCCAAAATCACCAACAGCACCAACCATAATTTTTCCGGACTGCGTTTTAGAAAGTGCCGTCACATAAGACCCGTCTCTAACACCAACAAAATCCCAGCTAACACCATTATAAATTTTTAAACCTTTGGATGTGCCAGCAATAATACGGTTTTCATTATCCTGAACTACTGCATAAATCTCAGGATTAGATTTTTTACCATAAACAGTATTAGTAAAATTTTGAATAAAAGGTGACTTCGGTTGTGCATATATAAAATTGCTTACAAAAAGCAATAAACATATTGAAATGAGGAATTTTGAAAACACGTAATGAGATGTGGAATGAATCTGCAATGCTTTATGTGTTATATACCTAAATTAGTTTTTACCCATTGGTTAAAATTTGAATGCAACGGTTTACCATAATTTTCAGATAGATAAGTAAAAATTTGTGTACGAGTTTCTTCTGCATTCGATACCGAACCTATTTCATAAACAATCAATTGGCATTCTTTTTTTAAGCTTTTTTCATCTGCAAAAATTGGTTCAAAAGTGGCTATGATTTCTGATGATTTATCAATGGAATTTCGATAAACAAGTTGAGCTGTGGTTCCTTCTTTTAAAACGATAGACTTGCCATCTATTTTTAAAATCTCTGATGCACTCATTTTTAGTTTGTTGTTTTCGAATGAAAGTTTTTTTGAAATTTCTTCTCCCTTATAACTGAATCGAAGAAAAAAGAATTTATTTTCATTCATAGGAAAAGTTGTGGCATTAATTTCAACTTCATAGCTACTCAAAATTAAGTATTTGCCTATAAAATGATTCGTAAGATCAATGGCATTATTTAAGGCTCCGGAACGAGAACTTACATTACTCAGTGCAGGCATTAAACCTTCACTTACTTTGCCACTGGAAGTAGCAATAAGCATCAAGCGTCCTTTTTCCTTACTTATTAAAGCAGCTTTACATTGATCATTGGCAAAAAATAGCTTTTCATCAGATAAAACTTTGTCACCAGTAGCTAACGCTTTATTACTTGCGTTTTTAATATTTCCCATGACTTTAATAACACTATAAACATCAATTTTACGAGAGTGAAATGATGAGCAAAAAAATGCAATACATAGTATAATTAATGATTTATTCATGTGGATGCCTGTTGTCGGTGATTATTACAAAAATAGCATAATTTTTCAAATCAAAGACCTTCATTTAAAAGTAAACATAGACTAAAATTCCCAAAATCATACTCAAAACCATATAAAATTAAATATAAAAAAGTTCTCTACTTTTTCTGAATGAAAAACAAAAAAGCAATCACACCTCGGTGTGATTGCATTTTTCATGTGATTCAAATTATGTATTAAGAATTAACTAACGCTTTACCAAAACGCTTACGCTCATTTTCATCTAAGTAAATTTTACGTAAACGGATAAATGTTGGCGTAATTTCAACGTATTCGTCGCCTTGGATATATTCCATAGCTTCTTCTAAACTAAAATTAATTTTTGGAACAATTCTCATTTTATCATCAGTACCAGAA
>JAYVNT010000362.1:0-12161 GCA_043758285.1 Flavobacterium sp. | reverse complement strand
CTTCCGAAATGTTTAATTCGAAAACACTTGGCTCTACTTTGCTACCGTTGTCCAAATTGGGCCAATCGGTATCAGCTTTTACAATATCAACTTTGTCTTTGATTTTGACTTTTGCTTCTTCAATTGCGATTTTATCTGAAAACTCAACGACAATCATTCCGTAATCTTGAAACGAACTGGCAGTTACTTTCTCAACTCCACTGATGTTTTTGATTTCTTTTTCGAGTGGCTTAACAATCAATTTTTCGACATCTTCGGCTGAATTTCCTGGGAAGACAGAAGAAATGTAAACTTTGTTTTCGA
Source organism: Flavobacterium sp. (assembly GCA_043758285.1). Classification (GTDB taxonomy): domain Bacteria; phylum Bacteroidota; class Bacteroidia; order Flavobacteriales; family Flavobacteriaceae; genus Flavobacterium. The sequence continues at coordinate 11,858 of JAYVNT010000362.1, read as the reverse complement.
TGATTTCTGGGAAATCCTCTCTTGGCATAGTGATATAGGCGGTTATCCCCATAACCACAATAAGCAATGTTATGATGTACACCGTTACTCTATTGTCAACGGCCCAGCTTGATATACTGAATTCTTTGTTTTTGTGTGACATTTAAATATTAGATTTTAGATTTCAGATATTAAATTTTTAAAAGTTTAATATCTAATATTTGATATTAAAAATTCAACTTCATTCCTTCAGAAATAGTATTCACGCCTTCGGTAACGATAACATCATTGGCAGACAAACCGCTCAAGATTTCAGTAACATTATCAGATGATTTTCCAATGGTAACAACTACTTTTTTTGCTGTTCCAGTTTTTCCATTGCTTCCTTCAACAGTGTAAACATATTTATTTCCTTTTCCGTCTTCCTGAATTACGTTGGTTGGAACCACGACAGCATTTTTATTAACATAATCAGTTATTTTAAGTTTAGCAACTTGGTTTGGACGCAATAAATTATCCGGATTTGGCACACTCACTTCGATTCCAAAACTTCTGTTGTTTGGATTGATGAAGTTACCAACTTGGCGCACTTTTCCTTTATAGGTTTTTCCCAAAGAAGTTAAATAAACATCTACTTGATCACCTACTTTTAATTTACCAATATAACTCTCAGGAACGGAAGTAGAAACGTACATATTTCCGAGATTTACAATTCGCATCAAACCTTGAACACTTGGCGCAACCACTTGTCCTTTTTCTGCAAAAACGTCATCAATTGTTCCTGTGAATGGTGCACGAATAACTGTTTTTGATAATTGTGCTTTGATTTGAGCTATGGCTTTTTGAGACGAAATCATTTGCGTTTGTGCTTGTAAATATTGAATTTCAGAACCAATTTTTTTGTCCCAAAGATTTTTTTGTCTTTCAAAAGTAGTTTTGGCAAGACTAGATTGGTTTTCGGCATTTTCCAATTGTTGACTAATTCCAGCATCGTCAACACGACCTAAGATTTGCCCTTTTGAAACTCTATCGCCAGCTTTTACCGTTAAGGAAGTTAACGTTCCGCTATATTCAGGTTGTACTAAAATATTTTCTTTGGTTTCAACACTTCCCTGAATGTCAAGATAATGATTGAAAATGGTGTCTTTTACGGTTAATACAGAAACCAATGCTTCTTCTTTTTTGGTATCCAAAGTTGCTAAAGCGGTTTCAATCTTACTGATTTCAGCTTGAAGTGTGGCTTTCTTTTCGGTTAGCGCTTTTACGTTTTTATTTTTAATTAAATCGTCTAAGTTTTCCGTTTTTGCCCCATTGGCACAGGCAAAAAGGACTAGTGATACTGCGGATAATACTATTATTTTTTTCATCTGTATGTAGTTAGTTAGTTTTTATTTATTAATTTTTCTAAAGCAGCTTTTTTGTCAATGATATTTACCATCGATTGTAAATAGGTTTGTTGTGCTGTGTACAATTGTCTTTGTGCTTCACTAAAATCAAAGCTCGAGGATAAACCTTCGGCAAACTTGATTTGTTGTTTTTTCTCAATACGTTCTGCCAAATTCAAATTGCTTTTTGTAGTCGCATATTCTTCGATACTAAAGTCGTATTCACTTTTAGTTTTTTCATATTGCAATCTTAATTGTTGTTCGGTTTGCGTAAGTTGTGTTTTAGCTTCTTCTAAAGCGATTTTAGCTTGTTGTGTTTTGGCATATCTTCCAAAGCTACTGAAGATTGGCACGCTCAAACTCACGCCAAGATTGGAAAATTTATTCCACTTTTGGGTGCTATTTGCGAATGAAAAATTATTGGAAAACGAGTTGTAGCCAAAATTAAATGCAGCGGCTAAAGTTGGCAACGCTTTGCTTTTTTGGAGCTTTAATTCTAAAGCACGTTGCTCAGTGAAATTAGTTGCAATCTGATAATTGATATTATTCTTTGCAGAAAATTCACTTTGGCTTAAAGCCAAATCTAGATTGGAAACAGTCAAGCTGTCTAATTTATCGGTTAGTTTTAAATCATCATTGATGTCAATTCCTAATGTGAATTTGAGCATTTTTGCAGCAATTTCTAGTAATCTTTTGGTATTGTTAAGATTACTTTCTATTGAAGCCAACGTGATTTGTAATTGCTCTACGTTTTCTTCTTCAATCAAGCCGTTTTTGAAAGTTTCTTGCGTATCGCCTAATGTTTTTGACAAAGTTGCTTTGTTCTTTTCAAGGAGTAGGATGCTTTCTTCGGCTAACAAAACATTTCCATAGGCATTGATAACCATTTCCTTGATTTCGGTATTGTTTTTTTGTTTGGCATTTTCAAAATATTTCAAATACGTTTTGGATGCTTGAAGTGCCACAATGTAGGAACCGTCAAAAATCAATTGACTTAGCGTCAAACTTGAATTCATGGATTGTTTTGTGCCAAAGGCAAAAAGACTGATAGCGTTAGGGTCAAGGCTAGGATTAAATGCATTTCCTTTAATCCCTTGTAGTGTAAAATCGATATTATTCAAATAACTAGCACTACCACTAATTTGGGGTAATCCAGCTGCGGTTGTTTCCCATTTTTTCTGTTTTGAGGATGCAATGTCTCTATTTGCATTGATGGCTGAATAATTATGTTCCAAGGCATGGTCTATGGCTTGTTGTAAACTAAATGAATAGCTTTGTTTTTGTGCTTGAGCTTGTATAATACTCAGAAAAAGGAGGAAGGCGATTAAAATTTTGTTTTTCATTGATGATTATAAATTAGGGTTTTGTAAATGTTTTTCGAGTTCTTGTATTCCTTTAACTGTAGCCAAAGCACGTGTGTGATATTCGAGCGCATGATATTCTAAATCAAAAACTTCTTTTTCTGATTTGGTTGTTTCGTTGATGCTAAATATTAAAGTGTAATAAAATTTTACTGCAGTTTCAATATTAATTTCTTTTCTGTACAACCCTTGGGCAATTCCTTTTTCGATGTTTTGTCTAAAAACAGTGATACAATCTTCTACTTCTCGACACATAAATTGATTGTGAATTTCTGGATAATGCTTTTTCAATTGATAAATAGGAGAAGTATCAAAGGCATTAAACATTTCTTTGAACATTTTTCTGATTTCGAAATTTTCTGCAATTGCATTATGATTTTGGGCAACAATAGTTGTAATGGTATCATGAATTTTTTGATGAACCATCATCGTTCCTTCTGTTATTAGCAATTCTTTGTTTTCAAAATATTTGTAAATTGTTTTCTTTGAAATACACATTTCGCCAGCAATATCATCCATAGTAACGCTCTTGAAACCCAGTTTTAAAAACATTTCAGTTGCTTTGGCTATTATTTTACACTTCATTTATTCAATTTTTTTCGGGGCAAATATAGAATGGAAACTTTTAACACCAAAATAGTTTCCAAAGTATTTGCAATTATTTAACATTTGCTTAATACAAGCAGTTTGTAATCCAAATGGAATACAGTAAATTAGCCAAAAATAATTTTCATGCATTCAATTTCGCATTATCAAAATTTGGTTTCCAAGCATTTTGAAGAATTAGCGTTGCTAAAAGAACCCAAAAATCTATACGAACCCATTGTCTATATTCTTTCGCTTGGCGGCAAAAAATTGCGTCCCGTTTTGACTTTAATGGCTACCGAAGTTTTTGATGTCGATTGCAAAAAGGCATTGGCAGCAGCATCAGCTGTTGAGGTTTTTCATAATTTCTCGTTGATACATGATGACATTATGGATGATGCTCCTTTGCGAAGAGGAAATGAAACCGTACATGAAAAATGGAATATCAACACCGGAATTCTATCTGGCGATGCGATGTTGATTTTGGCGTACCAATATTTTGAAGATTATGAACCAATTGTATTCAGAGAATTAGCCAAGCTGTTCAGCAAAACTGCGCTTGAAGTTTGTGAAGGGCAACAATATGACGTTGACTTTGAAACGCGTGATGATGTTACCATCACAGAATATTTGAAAATGATTGAATATAAAACCGCAGTTCTCGTTGGCGCTTCTATGAAAATGGGCGCAATTGTAGCTGAGACATCAGAAGAAAATAAAAATTTCATTTATGATTTTGGAATAAGTCTTGGTTTAGCGTTTCAATTGCAAGACGATTATTTAGATGCTTTTGGCAATCCAGAAACCTTCGGAAAACAAGTTGGCGGTGATATTATTGAAAACAAAAAAACCTATTTGTATTTGAAAGCAATGGAATTTGCAAACTCAAATCAAAAAGAGCAACTCCTGCATTTATTCTCCATTCAACCCAACGATAACGAAGATAAAATCAATTCTGTAAAAGAAATTTTCAATCAAACAGGTGCGTCAGAAGCCACCCAAAAAGCTATTCAAGCATATACTTTCAAAGCATTAGAAACCTTAGCAGAAATGAATATTAGTGATGATAAAAAAGAAATTCTGAAAACTTTTGGCGAAAACTTAATGAATAGAAATGTCTAGTTTTATGGCTCCATTATCAACAGATGATTTATTTATTCAAGCTGAAAAAGAAAATTTGTATTCCAAATTAATTGAACAAATCAATAAGGATTTTAACTTAGCAAATGAAGGAATTGATTTCCCGCAAAGTACAACGCCACATGAGTTGAAAGTGCAATTACATGAAAAAATCTTTCGCCTAATTCAGTACAAATTCGCCGAATATTTAAACCTACTTTACATTATTGATGTGCCCGAAGAAACTATAAAACAACTTGATGGTTCTGATTTGGTTGAACTTTCGGAACAGGTTTCCTTCCTGATTTTAAAACGAGAATGGATGAAAGTTTGGTTTCGAAATAAGTATTAGAAATTAAATAATTCACCACAGATTTTTGTTCTAATATTTTATTTATTCTTGGATTGGACTAATGAATATAAATATATAAGAATTTGACAACCCTTTTAAATTTCTTTATCTTTTTGGAATACATTATTTTTATTTAACAAGCAAATTATTAATTTTAGTAGGACTAGATTATCAATAATAAAAATAATACCCTCGGTTTAACAAAATAACTGAAAGATTATTTTTTTTATACCAATTAATTAATCAAATTAGCTGTCCTAAATTTTTTATTTTAATAAAAACAATACTAAATTCAATGAAATACAACCCAATTCAGAATTACATCGGAGGCAAATTTGTCGATGCCTCAACCTCAAAAACAATGGATGTAATTTCTCCGCTAGACGGAAATCATTTATCAACCGTTCCATTGTCAAGTTCCAAAGATTTAGACGATGCTGTCAAAGCGGCGCAAGCTGCCTTTCCGGCTTGGAGCAAAACACCCATTAAGGAAAGAGTTCAAGTGTTTTTTAGATACAAAACCTTATTAGAAAAAAACCTAAAAGAACTTGCCGAATTGTGTAGCGAAGAAAACGGAAAAACATACGGCGAGTCGGTAGCTGAAATAGAAAAATGCATTGAACTTACCGAATTTGCCACTTCTTTACCACAATTAATCACAGGCGAATTACTAGAAGTAAGCCGCGGTGTAGAATGCAGAACCGAACATGTTCCATTAGGCGTTGTAGCATCCATCGTGCCTTTCAACTTTCCGTCAATGGTGCCAAACTGGACCATTCCAAATGCGATTGCTTTGGGCAATTGTATGATTATCAAACCTTCCGAAAAAGTGCCGTTGAGCTGCGGAAGGTTGGCCGAATTATTAAAAGAAGCTGGACTTCCTGATGGCGTTTTCAACGTGGTTCACGGCGATGTGGATATCGTGAATGCCATTTGTGACCACCCAAAAATTGAAGCCGTTTCGTTTGTTGGTTCTACCAAAGTGGCGAAAATTGTTTACCAACGTGCGACTTCCAATTACAAAAGATGTTTATCACTTGGCGGAGCCAAAAATCACTTAATGGTTTTACCCGATGCCATTCCGGAAATGACGGCGCAAAACGTGGCCGCTTCTATGTCGGGTTGTGCTGGGCAACGTTGTATGGCAGCTTCGGCAATGATTGGTGTTGGCGATGTTGATACGATTGTTTCTAAAATATGTGATGAAGCCAGAAAGATAATCCCGGGCGTAAATCTTGGACCCGTTATTAATAAGGAATCACAAGAACGTATTGAACGCTATATTTCGCAAGCTGAAAAAGACGGCGCGAAAATATTAGTTGACGGTAGAAATACTAAAGTGGTAGGAAAAGAAAACGGAACGTATGTTGGACCAACCGTAATTGATTTTGTAACGCCAGAAATGAGTGTTGCCACCGAAGAAATTTTCGGACCAGTAATTTCTATCATCAGAACCAAAACGGTTGACGAAGCATTGGCTATCGAAAATAAAAATCCATACGGGAATGCCGCTAGTGTCTTTACACAAAACGGAGGAATGGCACGTTATATTATCGACAAAGCCAGCGCCGGAATGATTGGTGTGAACGTTGGCGTTCCTGTTCCAAGAGAACCATTCAGTTTTGGAGGTTGGAACGAAAGTAAATTTGGCGTAGGCGATATTACTGGAAAAAGCTCGATTGAGTTTTGGACCAAATTGAAAAAAAGCACTATAAAGTGGAATGCGGAAGCTGGGGTTAATTGGATGAGCTAAGAAAGAAGCGAGAGAAAAGAACAAAGAGACCCGAGCCCAAAGGGCGAACGGTATGGAACGCAGTGAAATAAAAAGAAAAAATATGATTACGAAAGAAGAAACATTGACCAAAGAACAAATCATAAGCGATAGTAAAGAGTTTAGTTTGTTTTCTTGGACCGCACAAGCTGCAGTCAACCCAATTGCCATTGAAAGAGCCGAAGGCGTTTATTTATACGATTACGATGGAAACCGAATTATCGATTTTTCCTCGGGCTTGATGTCGGTGAATATTGGCCATGGCGACCAACGTGTAACCGATGCAGTTGTCGAGCAAATGCAAAAAGTAAGTTTTGTAACGCCATCGTGCACAACGGAAGTAAGAGCTAAATTATCTCGAAAACTAGCTGAAATTTGTCCTGGCAATTTGAACAAAGCGTTTTACACGTTATGTGGCACTTCGTCAATTGACAACGCTATCAAACTAGCAAGATTATATACAGGAAGACACAAAATTATTGGAAGATACAGAGGTTTTCATGGGGGTTCTATTGGCGGAATGTCTGTTGGTGGCGATCCAAGAAAATTAGCTAACGATTCCCAACAAATGCCCAATGCTATTCATATTGATGATCCTTATTATTTCTTTGGCATGAATAATTTAGACGATGCTACAAAGTTGAGTTTAAGTTTGGAATATGTAGAACGAGTAATCCATTTGGAAGGGAAAACTAATATTGCAGCTTTCATTTTTGAAGGCGAAAGTGGTTCATCAGGTTGTTTGCATTACCCGAAAGGATACTTAAAAGGCGTAAAAGCACTTTGTGAAAAATATGGAATTCTGTTCGTTGCCGATGAGGTCATGAGTGGTTTTGGTAGAACGGGTCAATGGTTCGGATTTCAAAATCACGACATCGTTCCGGATATGGTTTGCATGGCGAAAGGATTGACTTCCTCTTATTTGCCTTTAGGATGTTTAATGGTTACAGATACCATCGCAGAAAAATTTGAAAACACACCCATGATGATTGGCTTGACGTATAATGGTCATCCAGTGTCATTGGCTGCGGCTTTGGCAGTGATCAATATTTACGAAAGTGATCGTTTGATTGAAAACACGCGAGAAATGAGTGCATATTTAGAATCCAGAATTGAACAAATGAGAAGCTATCATCCAAGTATGGGCGATTTCAGAAACACTGGATTGTTGGGATGTTTAGACGTTTTAAAAAACAAAAAAACTGGAGAACTAATCGCAGGATATAACGCCACAGGAGAGGATTTAAAAATTACCAATCAAATTGCGGGTAAATTAAGAGCATTAAGTTTATACACTTTTGTACGTTGGGGATATATTTTTATTGCGCCACCACTTTGCGTGACCAAAGACCAAATCGATGAAGGATTAACAATTATTAGCGAAGCACTCAAAATAGCTGACGAAGCTTTAGTGTAAAAACCAATCAATCAACCAACCAAAAAACCAATGAATACAAATTCATCCTTGTATAGCGAAGACTTGGCTCCAATTTCGGCTGAAAAACGAACTTGGACGACATGGAATTACGCAGCACTTTGGATAAGTATGAGCTTGTGTATTCCAACCTATATGCTGTCGAGTTCATTGATTCAAGGCGGAATGAATTGGTGGCAAGCCATCTTGACAATATTCTTAGGAAACACAGTTGTTTTGATTCCGATGATTTTAAATGGTCATGCCGGAGCTAAATACGGAATTCCATTTCCAGTTTTTGCTAGAGCAAGTTTTGGAACTTCCGGAGCTAATATTCCTGCAATGCTTAGAGCAATTGTCGCTTGCGGTTGGTTCGGAATCCAAACTTGGATTGGCGGATTTGCATTGTTCCAAATGGCTCGTTTATGGATTCCGTCTTTAAACACTTTACCACAAATATTTCCTGATTCCTGGGGACTACAAACCGGATCGGCAATTTGTTTTATTTTGTTTTGGTTGCTGAATATGTACGTAGTTTATCTAGGTGTAGACAGCATTCGAAAACTATTGGTATTTAAAGCTATCTTTCTTCCAGTTGCTGCATTGGCTTTATTATTTTGGGCAATAAGTGCTGCTCATGGTTTGGGACCAATTTTAAGCACGCCATCAAAATTCACAAACAGTATCGATTTCTTCCATTTCTTTTTTCCAGCCTTGACCGGAATGGTGGGATTTTGGGCTACATTATCATTAAATATTCCTGATTTCACCAGATATGCAACATCGCAAAAAGCACAAATAAAAGGTCAGATTTACGGCTTGCCAACATCGATGACTTTGTTTGCATTTGTTGGCGTTGTAGTAACATCTGCAACAACAATTGTATTCGGAACCATGATTTGGGATCCAGTAGTTTTAGCCGGAAAATTCGAAAGTAAACTATTGGTGAGCATTGCGATGATTGCAGTAGCCATTTCAACATTGGCAACAAATATTGCGGCTAATATTGTGAGTCCGGCGAATGACTTTGCCAATCTATCTCCGTCCAAAATTAACTTCAGAACCGGCGGTTACATCACAGGAATTATTGGAATTTTAATCTTTCCATGGAAACTAATTGCTGACCCAACAGGTTATATTTTTACGTGGCTGGTAGGCTATTCAAGTTTACTCGGACCAGTTGGCGGAATTATGATTGTCGATTATTATTTCATCCGAAAGCAAACATTGGAAGTTGAAGATTTATACAATACGAAAGGAATGTATGCATTTTCAAACGGATTCAATTACAAGGCAATTATTGCTTTGTTAATCGGAATTGCACCGAATGTTCCCGGATTTTTCACCACGATAAAAGTATTTCCAGCATACTTGTTTCCAAACTGGTTAATCGGATTATACAGTTATGCGTGGTTCGTTGGCTTCGCATTAAGCGGTATAGTTTATTGGTTATTAATGAAGAGAAAGTAAAATTATGTTGAATGTTAAATGCTGAATGTTAAATCGAAAATCCATTCAAAATTTAAAATTCAACATTTAACATAATAAAAATATGAGTATTTTAATTAAAAATGGAAGAATTATAACAGCAACTGATGATTACGTTGCTGATATTTATATTGAAGGTGAAACCATTTCGACTATCGGTAAAAACTTGAATGTTCAGGCTGATACAGTTATTGACGCTACAGGAAAATTAGTAATGCCGGGCGGAATTGACCCTCACGTGCATCTAGACATGCCATTCATGGGAACGTATTCCAGCGATAATTATGAAACCGGAACGCGAGCAGCATTATTTGGCGGAACAACAACAGTGATTGATTTCATCCTTCAAACACAAGGCAAAAGCCTCCAATCGGCATTACAGGATTGGAAAGGAAGAAGCGATAACAAGGCTGTTGGAGATTATAGTTTCCACATGGCAGTAACCGATTTTAATGCCGAAACCAAAAAGGAAATCCAGCATTTTATAGAAAATGAAGGAATTACCTCTTTCAAAACTTTCATGGCCTATAAAGGTGCATTGATGATTGACGATCGTCAGATGATTGGTCTGATGGAAGAAGTTAAAAAACATGGAGGTTTAATCAATGTGCATGCAACTAATGGCGACATGATTGATTATCTAATCCAAAAACATAAAGATGAAGGAAAATTATCTCCACTTTATCATTATCTATCCCAACCCGAAGTTACAGAAGCAGAAGCCAGCGAGCGGTTTGTTGACATGATAAATTATACTGGATGTCCAGGTTATATTGTTCATTTAACTTGCGAAGGCGCGTTAAATGCGGTACGAAACGCAACCAGAAGAAACCAAAATTTATTCGTCGAAACTTGTATTCAATATTTGATTTTGGATGCGAGTTTGTATGAGCAAAACTTTGAAGGTGCCAAATGGGTAATGAGTCCGCCGTTACGTGAAAAGAAAGATCAGGAAACGCTTTGGGCAGGATTGAATCAAGGTTTAGTACAAGTTGTTGCAACCGATCATTGTCCGTTTATGTGGGAACAAAAACTAATGGGAAAAGATGATTTCTCAAAAATTCCAAACGGTCATCCCGCAATCGAAAATCGTATGGAATTACTGTTCAGCGAAGGCGTAAACAAAGGCAGAATCACATTAAATAAATATGTAGAAGTTGCGAGTACGAATGCCGCAAAAATCTTCGGAATGTTTCCTAAAAAAGGAACGATTGCTGTAGGAAGTGACGCGGATATTGTATTATTTGATGCCAATGAAACTCACACACTTTCAGCAAAAACACATCACATGAATGTAGACTACAGCGGCTACGAAGGCTGGGAAGTAACAGGAAAAGTAAAAACTGTTTTGCTTCGCGGACAAGTGGTAATCGATAACAACGAATGTAAAGTAAAGAAAGGTTACGGTCAGTTTGTGAGAAGAAATAAAGTTCAAGGAAAAATTTAAAAGCTATTTTAAATTTTGAATTATAAATTTTAAATGTGTTAGCGCATTTCAACTAATTTAAAATTCAAAATTTAGAATTTAAAATAATTATTATGCGAATAGTAAAATCAGGATTAATTCAATTGAGTTTAGCCAAAACGGAAGGCGAAGGAACCATTCCCGAAATCATGGAAGCGATGGTACAAAAGCACATTCCATATATTGAAGAAGCAGGAAAACAAGGCGTTCAAATTCTTTGCTTTCAGGAAATTTTTAACACACCGTATTTCTGTCCGGGACAAGATAGCGCATGGTATGCTTCAGCAGAAAGTGTTCCCGGCCCAACGACTGAACGGATGCAGGTTTATGCAAAGAAATACGATATGGTAATCATCGTTCCTGTTTATGAAAAAGATCAAGCTGGAGTTTTATACAACACAGCCGCAGTCATTGATGCTGATGGAAGTTATTTGGGCAAATACCGTAAAAATCATATTCCGCAAACAGGTGGTTTTTGGGAAAAATATTTCTTCAAACCAGGTAATTTAGGTTATCCAGTTTTCCAGACAAAGTATGCCAAAGTCGGAGTTTACATTTGCTACGACAGACATTTTCCAGACGGAGCAAGATGCCTTGGATTAAACGGAGCCGAAATCGTTTACAATCCTTCTGCAACAACAGTTGGACAATCCCAATATTTATGGAAACTCGAACAGCCTGCACATGCTGTAGCTAACGGATATTTCATGGGTTGCATCAACCGCGTCGGAATTGAAAAACCTTGGAATCTCGGACGCTTTTACGGCACTTCTTATTTCGTTAATCCGCTGGGTGAAATCTTTGCCATAGCTTCGGAAGATAAAGACGAGTTATTGGTAGCCGAATTCGATTTGGATTTGATTGAACAAGTCCGAAGCAAATGGCAATTCTACCGTGACCGAAGACCAGAAACCTATGTTGAAATTACAGCACCTTAAA
>JAYVNT010000361.1:0-12215 GCA_043758285.1 Flavobacterium sp. | reverse complement strand
GTAACAAGTCCACCAGTTTGTCAAGGCACACCAGCCACAGTAACAGCCACACCAAGTCCATCTGGAACGTATAGTTATGCATGGACAGTTCCATCAGGTGCGACCAATCCTGGAAATGTGTCCACGTTCACGACAACCACAGCAGGTGTTTATAGTGTTATCATTACCAATACGGCCACGACATGTCCAAGTCAACTGGGACAAACCACAGTCGTTATTAATCCAACGCCTGATGCTGGATCAGATGGAACAAAAATATTCTGTTCGAACGGAACTCCCGAAGATTTATTTCTTTCTCTTGGAGGAACACCACAAACAGGAGGAGTTTGGTCACCAGTTTTATCAAGTGGTACAGGATTTTTCAATCCGGCTGTTGATATTGCTCAAACGTATACTTATATAGTAGGCAGTGATTGTATTACACCATCAACTGCTACAGTTGCTGTATCGATAACGACAGCACCAAAAAGCGGCGGAATTGGACAAACTTTAAACTCATGCTCAAATGTAACTTCGTTGGATTTATTCACAGGTTTAGATGGAACGCAACAAGTTGGAAACTGGAGTGATGATGATGTAACAGGCGCTTTGGTAAATAATATTTTCAATCCATCATCAGTTGGAGTAGGAACGTATCATTTCACTTATACCGTTTTAGGAACTTTTCCTTGTTCAGATGCAACTTCTACTGTAACGGTTATCGTTAATACTCTTCCGGATGCAGGAACAGCAACTACTATTCCTCCAGTTTGTTCATCAATAGGAATTTTAGATTTAGCTTCACTTTTAAATGGTGAAGATACAGGCGGAACATGGACGGATAGTGCTACATCAGTAGTAATATCACCGTTGAATATCATAAATTTTTCTGCAGGAACTTACAGTTACACCTATACAGTAACAAACTCTTGTAGTTCGGTTCCGGATACAGAAGTGGTGCAGTTTACTGTTTTAGCAAGTCCAAAATTAACAACTTTGAACGTTTCAACTTCTCCAATATGTATTGGAACCAACGAGATTGTAAATCTTAGTGGTATGGTTGACGGTATTTATACATTAAATTATGATTTAAACGGAAGTAATGTCCTAGCCAATCAAACTGTGGTAGTAACCATAATGGCAGGTATTGGAAGTTTTACTATTCCAGCGGCTTCAATTCCAAATGCGGGGACAACAGTGATTTCATTTACAAGCATAGTTAATAATATAAACACCTGTTCTAGTACACTTACAAATGTTACTGCACTAATAATCATTAAACCTTTGGCGGATATTGACAACACTAATCTAAGTATTCCTAATGTTTGTATAGGGAATAATGTAGTTATAAATATTACCAATGCAATAAATTTACCTGACGGAGTTTATCAATTTAACTATTCTATTCCTGGAGCAACTCCAGTATCTGGCAATTCAGGAAATGTATCTATAACATCTGGAACAGGTCAATTTACAATTCCTTCAAGTTCATTTACAACTGCTGGAAATTATTCGTTAACAATTAATGGAATTATTGCAACAACAGGTTGCAGTAATGCTAGTGAGAATGCTATGGCTAATTTCAGCATTAATCCTCTTCCAAATGTTACTGGAGCAACAGTAACAGCAGAAGCTACTTGTCCTAATTTTGGTAGTACAGTCACTATCTCTGGCGCCACTATTTTAACAGACGGAACCTATTCAATTATATATCAATTGACTGGTGCGAATAGTGCAACCACAACAATTTCAGTTACATTCACATCTGGCTTAGCAACTTTTACCATTCCAGGATCTGAATTATTAAATACTGGTGACACTACAATTACCATAAATCAATTAAATTCTACTAGTACAACTTGTGGAATTTCTGGCACTATTTTTACCCCAGTTACTTTCAGTGTAATCACTTTAGGACCACCTGTGTTAATGGTTGATGGCGAAAGGTTTTGCAGTGTTATCAATCCAACTATAGCTGATTTGTCTGCCAATATTGTTGGGACTCCAATAGTAATTTGGTACAATGCTCCAATAGGTGGAACAGCTTATAATGTTTCAGATTTATTAGTAGACGGGACAATTTATTATGCTGCTATAGTTTCTCAAAATGGTTGTGAGAGTCAACGTCTTTCAGTTACTGTTTTTATTTGTAACGATGTCATAATTCCTGATGGATTTTCACCAAATAACGACGGAATTAATGACACTTTTGAAATTCTTAACCTTGCTATTTTATTTCCAAATTTCCAATTAGAAATTTATAATCGATATGGAAATTTAGTCTTTAACGGAGACAAGAATAAAGCAAATTGGGGTGGAACAACTACTGAAGGCGGATTAAAATTAGATAATAATTTACTTCCTACGGGTGTCTATTTCTACATTCTAAATTTCAATGACGGAACAAGAAAAGCTATTCAAGGTAGTGTATATCTAAACAGATAAAGGACAAATGAGTGCAACTATGAAACATAAAATTATTAAATACCTCCTTGTACTACTTGTTGTTTTTTTAACTTCAAAATTAAGTGCGCAACAAGATCCTCAGTTTACTCATTATATGTATAATATGAGTGTCATAAATCCAGCTTATGCGACAGATAATGCGGATGTTATTAATCTAGGGGGTTTGTATAGAGCTCAATGGGTTGGTATAAAAGGCGCACCAACTACACAAACTTTTTTTGCACACAAACCTTTATCAAAAAGAGTAGAAGTGGGTATTTCTATCGTTCATGACGAAATTGGAAATGTAGTTAAAGAAAACAATATTTTTGCCGATTTTGCGTATGTCATTCCTGTAAACGAAACGACTAAATTATCGCTTGGATTAAAAGCCGGAGTTACCTTATTCAATGCTGATTTCAACGGATTTGTTTTAACTGATCCAACGATCGACCCAACATTTCAAAATAACATCAGTCAAACGTTTCCTAACATTGGTGCTGGAACTTATTTGTTTGGGTCTAATTATTATATTGGATTCTCAGCACCAAATTTAATGACTTCTCGACATATACAAACTATAAATGGTCGGGCAGGAAGCGGGGTAGAGTCGGTTCATTTTTTCCTGACAGGTGGTTATGTATTTACGTTTAACGGAAATGATAATTTTAAACTCAAACCTGCTTTTATGGCAAAAGGAGTTGAAGGAGCTCCAGTTTCATTAGATTTAACAACCAATGTTTTAATCAATAATAGATTTGAAGCCGGAGTTGGCTACCGATTAGGTGATTCCGTTAGTGGTTTGGCAAGTTTTTATGTGACGCCAACGCTTAGAGTAGGATATTCGTATGATTATACACTTTCCAATTTAAGAAATTTCAACTCTGGCTCACACGAAGTGTTTTTATTATTTGATATAGATTTAAATAAACTTTCGGGTAAAGGATATGATAAATCACCACGATTCTTTTAAAATGAAAATGATGAAAAAATTCTACTACATACTTTTTGTTTTTTGCAGTATCACCACGCTGGTTGCCCAAAAAAAAGTCAGTGTTAAACAAGCTAATTCTTTGTTTACAAGTAAGTCTTATGTTAAAGCTGCCGAAGCTTATGAACAAGTAATTCAAACAAACCAATCCAAACAAGTGTTGCAAAATTTAGGTGATTGTTATTATTATAATTTTCAAATGACAAATGCAGTTCGTGCCTACGGACAATTATTTTTCACTTTTAAAGACAGTGTGAAAAAAGAGGTGTTCTTTAGATATGCCAATGCCTTGAAAGGAACAAAAGATTTTGATAAAGGTGATGCCATTATGACGGAATATGTAGGTTATGAACAGAATACCCCTAAATTCATGAAAAATACAACTCGAAACACCCCCCATAGTTTCAAGTCGCAAATCATGTCAAAAAACAAAACTAATGGCGATTTTGGCATTTCCTTTTTTGGTGATAAAGTTGTTTTTGCCTCCGTAAGAAACTCCGAAGAGAAAGCTTATGGCTGGAACGATAGACCCTATTTAGATTTGTTCTCGGCTTCGGTTGACGGGAATGGACAATTGGAAAATGTCGAACCTTTTTCAAGTGTCATTAATACCAAGAAGCATGAAAGCAATGCAACCTTTAGTGCAGACGGAAAAACGATGTACTTCAATAGAAGCGGTGATAAACAAGTTAAAATTGGAAACGAAAAAGTGGCAATGATTAAAATCTACAAAGCTGAATTTGTAGATGGAAAATGGGCAAATGTTATGATGTTGCCATTTTCAAGCGATTCCTATTCTGTTGAACATCCATTCTTGACAAAAGACGGAAAGAAACTTTATTTTTCCAGTGATATGCCAGGAACACTGGGTTCATTTGATATTTATGTTGTAGATGTAAACGATGACGGAACCTATAGTCAACCAAGAAATTTAGGAGAAATGATTAATACTAATCAAAGAGAACAGTTCCCGTTTTTAACAGAAGATGGAACATTATATTTCGCTTCCGATGGTCATCAAGGCAATGGGAATTTAGATATTTTCATGAGTTTAAAACTTAGTGACACCGAATTTGACAAACCACTCAATTTAGGTTCAAGTATCAATAGCGAAATGGATGATTTCAATTTCATTTTGGATGAGAAAAAAAACAAAGGATATTTTGCTTCCAACAGAACAGGCGACGATAATTTATACACTTTTATTCGCGAGGAAAACAAATTGCAATATCTAGTAGAAGGGGAAGTTCGAGACTTAAAATCAACCCAACTTTTGCCTGGAGCGACTGTTAAATTGTTTGATGAAGCTGGTAATCTTCTCGAAGAAATTTTGGTGGGTAAAGATGGCACTTTCACTTTCAATACCGAGCCCTATAAGAAGTACAAAATCATGGCCTTTAAAGATTTCTATATTCCGGCCGAAAGTGTATTTGAAACCAGTAAAGATGGCAAAGTATATCTAAACCTACAGATGAAAGTAGAGTCTTATTATGATGCCGAAGATATTATTAATAAAAAAGAAGGTGGAACTGTTTTAATCGAATTAGAGAATATTTATTTTGACCTTGATAAATGGAATATCAAACCTCAAGCAGCCAAAGTACTTGATGTCTTGGTAGGTTTGTTGAAAAAGTATCCCTACATGGAAATTCAAATCAGTTCCCATACCGATTCTAGAGCATCTGCTATGTATAACTTAAGGTTGTCTAATAAAAGAGCTGCCGCAACTTTAGAATATTTAGTTAAAAATGGCATCGATAGAAAACGACTATCATCAGTAGGTTATGGCGAAACCAAACCATTGATTATTTGCCCAAAAAACCATTGTACCGAAGAAGAGCATGCCACAAATCGTAGATGTACGTTTATGATTTTGAAATAGTTGTTGTTATAAATGTTGAGATTTTTATTAAAATGCACACTTTGATTGGTGTGCATTTTTTTAGCTACTATTGAACTCAAATCCCTATTTTTGTCTTTCAAAATATAGCTCATGAAAAAGTTTCTTCCTTTCGTATTCTTATTCTTTATTTCAAATCTAACCGCACAACAACGTCCAAAATTAGTCGTTGGAATTGTTGTTGACCAAATGAAAATGGAATACCTCTTTCGTTTCCAAAATGATTTTTCAGAAAATGGTTTCAAGCGAATGATGAATGATGGATTTACCTTTTATAATATGCATTATAATTATATGCCAACCTATACGGCACCAGGACATGCTTCTATATATACTGGAACAACACCAGCCATTCACGGAATTGTAGGGAACGAATGGTTTAGTAGAAAACTGGGAAAAGATGTCTATTGTACTGATGACGTGAGGGTTAAAACGATTGGTGATGGCACAAAAGATGAAGGCGAAATGTCACCAAAAAATTTACAGTCTACAACAATTACAGACGAATTACGATTGGCAACCAATTTCAAAGGGAAAGTTATTGGTATGAGTTTGAAAGATAGAGGCGCGATACTTCCGGCAGGGCATTTTGCCAATTGGGCATTTTGGTACAGCAAAACAGGAAGCTTTATTTCGAGTACTTTTTATGGCGAAAAACTACCAGATTGGGTAACCGATTTCAACACTCAAAAGAATTATATGAAGTATATCAATCAAAGTTGGAATTTGTTAAAACCGATTGAAACTTACAAAGAAAGCTTAGCAGATGATAATGTATACGAGGGGAAATTGTTTAAAGCTGACAAACCTGTGTTTCCTTATGATTTGAAAAGTGCGTTTGAGAAAAACGATGCAGGTATTCTTCGTTCAACACCATTCGGAAATGATTTATTAGAAGAATTTGCCAAAGCAGCCATCGAGAAAGAGCAATTAGGGAAAGATGATATCACTGATTTTTTGACAGTAAGTTTTTCTTCTACTGATTATGTTGGACACATTCTTGGGCCGCGTTCTATAGAATTACAAGACACCTATTTGCGTTTGGATTTGACTATTGCAGACTTTCTTAATTACCTCGACAAAACTGTCGGTAAAGGAAATTATTTAGTTTTTCTAACCGCCGATCATGCCGGAGCTGAAAATGCCAAATTCCTTAAAGACAATAAATATGAAGTGACTAATATTGAGCCCAAAGACATCAGAAACGCTTTGAAGAAGTTTTCAGCGGATACTTTTGGCGATGATTTGGTGTTGAATTATTCTAATTTCAATTTGTATTTCAATAAAGATATTATAAAGACAAAGGCGTTGGATTTAGTCAAAGTAAAACAAGCATTCAAGGATTTCCTAATGACACAAGACCAAGTAAAAAGAGTCTACTCTGAAGAAGAAATTCTGGCTAATTCTGGCACTGATTACTACCTAAATTGCATTGCCAAAGGGTATGATGTTTCACAAGATGGCGACATGGTTATTCTTGATAAACCGGGTTATATTGAATATGGTGCAACGGGAACTTCGCACGGAACGCCCTATAGTTATGACACACATGTGCCGTTACTTTTTTATGGTTGGAATATCAAAAAAGGAGAATCACACGACAGAAAAGTAATTACCCAAATCGCGCCAACACTCGCGCAAAAATTGAGCATTCAATTCCCTAACGGAACGGAAGCTAATGTTTTGACAGAGATTTTTGGGAAATAATACAATTGTTTTGTCATTCCGAATCCCGAAATTTCAGGAGAGGAATCTCATAATCTTAATCAATTATATTTAAAACTTGTTAATGAGATGCTTCTTTTGTCAGCATGACAACTTTGAATTTTATAGGTCAATCATTATCTGATTCTGCAGCAAATCATCAAAGGTTTCACGTTCTCTTATCAAATGTCCTTTGCCATTTTTCCATAACACTTCGGCGGGTTTGAAGCGCGAATTATAATTGGATGCCATCGAGAAGCAATATGCACCTGCATTTTTAAAACAAAGCGTATCTCCTTCATGAATTTCTGCAATTCTTCGGTTGTTGGCAAACGTATCGGTTTCGCAGATGTAACCCACAACAGTATAAAAACGCTCTTTTCCTTTTGGATTTGAAATATTTTCAATGCTGTGTTGCGAACCATAAAACATTGGTCGAATTAGATGATTAAAACCACTATCTATTCCAGCAAAAACGGTAGAAGTGGTTTGTTTTATCACATTTACTTTAGCTAAAAAATAACCAGCTTCGCTTACCAAAAACTTTCCAGGCTCAAAGGCCAATGTCAGCTCGCGACCATATTCTTTTTCGAAAGCCAAGAAACGTTTGGTTAGTTTTTTACCCAATTCTTCAATATTGGTTTCAATATCACCTTTTTTATAAGGCACTTTAAATCCAGAACCAAAATCAAGAAATTCTAAGTTTTTAAATTGTTTTGCCGCATCAAATAATATTTCCGAAGCATACAAGAACACTTCGATATCCAGAATATCAGAACCCGTATGCATGTGAATGCCGTTGATGTTCATTTTGGTATTCTCCACAATGCGCAAAACGTGTGGAATCTGATAAATAGAAATCCCAAATTTACTATCAATATGCCCAACAGAAATATTCTCATTTCCTCCAGCCATAACATGCGGATTGATACGAATGCAAACCGGAACTTTTGGATATTTAGTGCCAAAATGTTCTAAAATCGAAAGGTTGTCAATGTTAATTTGAACGCCCATTTTGGCAACTTCTTCAATCTCTTCAAAAGACACACCGTTGGGAGTAAAAATGATTCTATCTGGCGTGAAACCGGCGTGCAACCCGAGTTGCACTTCCTGAATAGAAACCGTGTCCAAACCCGAACCCAAATTTTTGAGCAACTTTAGAATCGAAATATTCGACAACGCTTTCATCGCGTAGTTAATACGAAGTTTTTCTACTTTGGCGAAAGCATTGGTTAAACGATTGTACTGAAATTCAATTTTATCAGCATCATAAACATATAACGGATTCCCGTATGTTGTTGCTAAGTCAAGTAATTCTCTGGGTTGCATGGTTTTTTTTGGTAAAGATATAAAATAGCTATTAGTATAGTTTACATTTTAATCTTCATTAACAAGTCATTCTGAATTTTCAACACCTTGTTTTCCTCTTGCAGTTGCTCATATAATGTTTGAAGATTAATGTCAAAAGTTCCATTTTCGACATTGTTTTGTTTTGATATGGTAAAATCTTTTGGCAATTGATTGGCAATATCATAAAAAAAGTTGTGCTTTAAAGCATGGCAAATATCCAGCAAAATGCCTGTTTGAATAGTGCTGTTGTTGGTATATCTATAAATAGAAACACCTGTTCTGTTGATGGCTCTGCCCAAATAGGATCGGACAATTCTATTTTTTATTAAAAAACGCTCTAACATTTTCCCAGTATCGATATTATTGCTGCTTTTACTCATGAGTATCATTGATTTAGAATGCAAATATAAGCAAAAAGATATTTATACTTATCAAAAAGATAACTACGTATATCAAAAAGATATTTATACTTATCAAAAAGATAACTAGATATATCAAAAAAATAATTAATTTTACAAAAAAGATACTTATATTTATCAAAAAGATAGCAGTAATTATCAAAGAGATAACTATTCTATGCTAAAAGATAGTATTAGCAGGGCTTTAATGGTTTGTAGAAACGCTGCATTGCAACTTCTCTACCAAATTAATACAAACTAGGATACTTTTCTGGTTTGGCTTCGTGCATGATGGCATAAACTTTTTCAAACACATCTTCTACTGATGGTTTTGAGAAATAGTCACCATCCGTCCCATAAGCTGGGCGATGTGCTTTTGCGGTAAGTGTTTGTGGTTGGCTGTCCAGATACTGATAGCCGTTATGTTGCTCAATAATTTGTTGCAAAAGATAAGCACTTGCACCACCAGGAACATCTTCGTCAATGACTAAAAGACGGTTGGTTTTCATGATGCTTTTTACACAATCGTGGTTGATGTCAAAGGGCAACAGGGATTGTGCGTCAATAATTTCAACATCAATGCCATTTTCTTGTAATTCTTTGGCAGCTTGTTCAATAATTCGCAGCGTTGAACCATAGGAAACAATCGTAATATCGGTGCCTGTTTTGATGGTTTCTACCACGCCAATGGGTGTTTTGAATTCGCCCAAGTTGGTTGGCATTTTTTCTTTTAAACGATAACCGTTCAAACATTCAATTACTAAAGCGGGTTCGTCCGTTTCTAGTAAAGTATTGTAAAAACCAGCGGCTTTGGTCATGTTTCTCGGCACCAAAACATGAATGCCACGAATGGCATTGATAATCATTCCCATTGGGGAACCCGAATGCCAAATGCCTTCTAATCGATGACCGCGCGTTCTGATAATCAAAGGCGCCTTTTGTCTGCCTTGCGTTCTGTATTGCAGCGTTGCTAGATCATCACTCATGATTTGAATGGCATATAAAAGATAATCTAAGTATTGAATTTCGGCAATTGGGCGCAAGCCACGCATCGCCATTCCAATTCCTTGCCCAAGAATGCTGGCTTCACGAATGCCAACATCAGCCACACGAAGTTCTCCGTATTTCTCCTGCATGCCTTCTAGTCCTTGATTTACATCGCCAATTGCACCGGCATCTTCGCCAAAAATTAATATTTCTGGATATTTTAAAAATAGCGCATCAAAGTTGTCTCTGAGTAATATTCGCGCGTCTACAACGTCTTCATTATCGTCAAAAGTTGGTTTTATTTCAGCAGAAGTAAGCACATTTTTATCCGATTGTGAGAATAAATGCGAACTGAATTTCGGTTGAATTTTATTGGTATAATTAGTAATCCAAGCCGCCAATTGGTGTTTACCATTTTCATTTACCAGCAATCGCAATGCTTTGCGCGCTGTGCTACTAATTTCTTTGCGAATGGGTTCTTTCAATGATTTTAAATCACTGGCTTGTTTTTCTAAAACTTCTTTGTTGGCACTAGATGCCGCTATCGAGTTCAACAACGAAACTAATTCTTGTTGTTCTTCTTTCATTGGCGAAACAAACGCTGCCCAAGCTACTTTTTTTCCTTCTAAAACTTCTTTTTTGGAGCTGGTTTCTACCGCTTCTAATTCTTCGGCTGTAGCCAAATCATTTTCTATAAGCGAGATTCTCATTTGCGCCACACAATCAAACTCGGTTTCCCAATCTAATCGGTCACTCGTTTTATAACGTTCGTGCGAACCCGAAGTAGAGTGTCCTTGTGGTTGCGTCAATTGGGTCACATGGATTAAAACGGGCACGTGTTCTTCGCGAGCAATTTCTGCGGCTTTTTCATAAGTGGCAACTAAAGCGGGATAATCCCAACCTTTAACAGTCAATATTTCGTAACCATTAGTATCTTCATCACGCTGAAAACCTTTAAGAATTTCAGAGATGCTTTCTTTGGTAGTTTGATGTCTGGCATGAACTGAAATTCCGAATTCGTCATCCCAAACGCTGATAACCATTGGTACTTGTAGAACGCCAGCCGCATTGATAGTTTCAAAAAACAATCCTTCAGATGTAGAAGCATTACCAATTGTTCCCCAAGCTACTTCATTTCCTTGGTTAGAAAAATTAGTAAAATGGTCTAATCCGCGAACGTTTCTATAAATTTTGGATGCTTGTGCTAATCCCAATAATCTTGGCATTTGCCCAGCGGTTGGAGAAATATCAGCACTAGAGTTTTTTTGTTTTGTTAAGTTTTTCCAATTGCCGTTTTCATCGATAGAATGTGTGGTAAAATGCCCGCCCATTTGTCGTCCAGCGCTCATTGGATCGTGTTCCAAATCAGCATGACCATACAAACCGGCAAAAAATTGTTGAATAGATAATTCTCCAATTGCCATCATAAATGTTTGGTCTCGATAATAACCCGAACGAAAATCACCGTTTTGAAATGCCTTTGCCATGGCTAATTGTGGTACTTCTTTTCCGTCACCAAAAATTCCGAATTTTGCTTTTCCCGATAGAACTTCCTTTCGTCCCAACAGACTACATTCTCTGCTTATTGTGGCAATTTTGTAATCATTTAAAACTTCTTGTTTGAAGTCTTCAAATGTAATTTCTGTTTTGGATATTGTTTCAGACATAGAAGAAAATATTTCGTGACGAAACAAATTTAAATAAATTGTGTTAACAAATTATATTCTGCGCCGAAAATATAATTTAATTATTTGTAATTTATTTGTCGTAAAATCTACCTGTAATAAGAATTATTCAATGGAAAGAGAGTAAATATGGTAAATGTTTACTAAAAGTAGATTTTATCCACACTTTAAAACCATTTTCTTGTAAAAAGATTGATTAGCGTTTCGGGTCTAAAGGTTATGATAAAGCGAATTTTTTCACCATAATTGGTATCGCCAATTTCCCAACCATTATTGGAATAAACGGGAAAAAACAACTCAAAATAATCAGTAACTAAGTTCAATCGGATACCACTGTCGTAAACAAATTTAGGGTCAATAGAATCGTTTTTTATAAAACCAACATCGCCATAACCTTCTATCCAACTCCAAATACTATAACTAGCATTAACAGTTGTCATCCATCGATTAGCAGTTCGGGTTTCCAATTTTGATTTAAAAAAACCATCCGTTTTAATAGATTGTTGGCTGTAAATTCCTTTAGTTTCTGAACGCCCCAAATAGTCGCTTTCAAAAAGATAATCTGATGGGCGATCTAATCCAAAATCAAAATAGGTTGAAGTTGTTTTATTATACAAAAATGTTCCTGCAAATAATCGAAGGTTTAAAGAACGGTTGTTGTCAAAAAGTTTTCGGTATTGAACTTCGGTTGCTAGTTTTCCAAAATCTTTTGAATACTGAAAATCACCCAAGAACGAAAAATGCTTCGTCACTTCGGTTTTTGTATTGTAATATTT
>JAYVNT010000360.1:0-12268 GCA_043758285.1 Flavobacterium sp. | reverse complement strand
AAAAGAAAAAATAAAGACAATTGATAAACAGATGTCTGTACAAAGAGGCAATCGTGGGGGAATGGTTCGTGTGGCCTTAGTAGGATACACCAATGTTGGAAAATCTACTTTAATGAATGTAATTAGCAAAAGTGAAGTTTTTGTAGAAAATAAATTATTCGCTACACTAGATACAACTGTTCGAAAAGTTGTTGTCAGAAACTTGCCTTTTTTGTTATCGGACACTGTTGGATTTATCAGAAAATTACCAACACAATTAGTTGACTCTTTTAAAAGTACACTTGATGAAGTTCGTGAAGCAGACTTATTGCTTCATGTTGTTGATATTTCGCATCCAGATTTCGAGGAACATATAATTGCCGTAAATCAGATTTTGCAAGACATCAAAAGCAATGATAAACCAGTAATAATGGTTTTTAATAAAATTGATGCTTTTAAAAATAAAATAATAGAAGTCGACGATTTAATTACAGAAAAAACCGCTAAACATTATTCCTTAGAGGAATGGAAAACAACTTGGATGAACAATGTTGGAATAAAAAACACCTTGTTTATTTCGGCAATAAATAAAAAAAACATTGAAGAATTTAGAGAAAGAGTTTATGAAACAGTTAGAAAAATCCACATTACCAGATTTCCATATAACAAATTCTTATATCCAGATTACAAAGATGCAATAGAAAATTAATTCTATTCAAAATAATAGATATACCCAACATTGAAAGATGTTAGCCAATCATTTGATTTATTCTCAGTATATCTGGTTCTATCCGGGTTCATTCCATCAACCCAGTCAGAAAAATAGTATTGAAGTCTTAAATCAAGTACTAATGATGTAAATGAAGTCAGCTTATATCTAGTCCCTAAACTTGTTGAAATTGAAGCTACAATACCCCCACTACTTGGTCTAATCCCACCATTTAAATATTTTATGGGGGTGCTAATAGGAGAGCCAATTGGACCTAAACTTGAAGATATTTTAGCAGAATAGCTACTTAGTTGACCTCCAAAACTCACATAAGGATATAACGTTTCTCCACGTACATAATCATCCTGACCAAAAGGATAATATTCTATCTGAGCTCCTATAGTTATAGCTTGAACACTTCCGCTCATAGCCCTCAATTGAGTGGCGAGGACTCCATTATTCGCTGGGTCAACATATTTTCCAAAGTGGGCTAAACTAGACTTCATATAAGAAGCTTCTAGTCTTAACTTGAAACGATCTATAAAACTTGTATAATTAGTATTAAAGCTCAAATAATAAACCCCTGTAATTATATATCCATTATTTTTAATGTAATTTTCAAAATTCCCTCTTTCACCAAAATCAGACTTAAAGTTGACTACACCAACTGTTACTCCAATATCTCCATATAATCCATTGGCGAATTGGGCTTTTGAAGTTGTAGTGGCAAACACTAAAACTAATATCAATAAGATTTTTTTTAACATAAAATCCGATTTTGTTCCATATAATGAAGCGCAAATATATAAAAACATCATTCAGTTGTAAAATAAAATAAATAATAGTTTAGTGATACACAAAAAAATAGCGCGAAAGTTATAAAGCTAATACTTCAAGAGGTTTATTAACGTTTTATTCGTACAATTTTAAAACCAAGGAGAATTTTAAAAAAAAGATGCCTTTATTTGAATTAAATGTATATTTGTCCGATTTTACGAAATCGATTTCTTAAAAATATTAATAGTATAATTTATGTCACAAAGTTTAAACTCATTTATGAAACTGGTTGCCAAAAGAAATGGTAACGAACCTGAATTCATGCAAGCAGTAATGGAAGTTGCAGAAACTGTAATTCCTTTTATTGAACAAAACAAAAAATACCAAAACAAAATGCTTTTGGAAAGAATGGTTGAACCAGAAAGGGTAATCATGTTCCGAGTAAATTGGATCGATGATGCTGGAAATACCCAAGTAAATCGTGGTTATAGAATTCAAATGAATTCTGCTATTGGTCCATACAAGGGAGGAATTCGTTTCCATCCGACCGTAAATTTAAGCATTTTGAAATTTTTAGCTTTTGAACAAACATTTAAAAATAGCTTAACAACATTGCCAATGGGCGGTGGAAAAGGTGGAGCTGATTTTGACCCAAAAGGAAAATCAGATAATGAAATAATGAAATTTTGTCAAAGTTTCATGACTGAACTTTCAAAATATATTGGCGCAGATACTGATGTTCCTGCCGGAGATATTGGTGTTGGTGGAAGAGAAGTGGGCTATATGTTTGGTCAATACAAAAGAATAAGAAACGAATTTACAGGAGTTTTAACTGGTAAAGGAATCACTTTTGGAGGTTCATTAATTCGTCCTGAAGCAACTGGATATGGCGATGTGTATTTTGCACAAAACATGTTGGCTACCAAAGGTGAAAGTTTCTCAGGTAAAACAGTCGTGGTTTCAGGCTCAGGAAATGTAGCGCAATATGCTATTGAAAAAGCAACAGAACTTGGTGGGAAAGTAGTTACAGCTTCCGATTCTTCGGGATATATTTATGATGCTGATGGAATTACTACCGAGAAATTAGCTTACATCATGGAAATCAAAAATGTAAACTACGGAAGAATCGGTGATTATGTCACTAAGTATCCTTCTGCAAAATTCGTTGCAGGGAAACGTCCATGGGAAGTAAAATGCGACATCGCATTGCCATGTGCAACTCAAAACGAATTAAACGGTGAAGAAGCAAAAATGCTTATCAAAAATGGATGTACTTGTGTAGCTGAAGGTGCAAATATGCCTTCAACTCCAGAGGCTGTTACTGAATTTTTAAATGCAAAAATTCTATTTGCTCCAGGAAAAGCATCAAATGCTGGTGGAGTTGCTACTTCTGGTCTTGAAATGTCGCAAAACTCATTACGTTTAAGCTGGACTTCTGAAGAAGTAGATCAACGGTTAAAAAATATTATGGCTAATATTCACCAAGCATGCGTTAAATATGGTACTGATGCCAATGGCCATACTGACTATGTTAAAGGCGCAAATATTGCTGGCTTCGTTAAAGTTGCCGATGCAATGTTGGCACAAGGGATAGTATAATTTACAAATAAAACCAACCAAAGACCATAGAAAGCCATCATAAATGATGGCTTTTTTTGTTTCTAACACAACAAATCGATAATTTTTACGTTTATACTATATTTGTATATTAATTCTTTTCAAATGAAAAAGTCCTTTTGGTGGTTTTTGATATTAATTTTTCAAATTGGTTTTGCCCAACAAAATCAAAATTGGAAAGGATACTTTTCATACAATAAAATCAAAGATGTTTCAGAATCTAGTAGTAAAATTTATGCCGCTGCCGAAAATGCTTTATTTACTAAAAATCTCAACACCAATGAGATTAAAACAATTAATACTATTGATGGGCTTTCAGGACAAACAATTTCAGCTATATACCACAGCGACACTTTCAACAAAACAATGGTAGGTTATGAAGACGGTTTATTAATTATCATTAATGATGCCGATGGAAGCATGTTAAATGTGGTTGATATCATCAATAAAAGTATTCCTTCCAATATCAAAAGAGTAAATCATTTTATGGAATATAATGGAATTGTATATATTTCCTGCGATTTTGGAATTGTGCAGTATAAATTAGCTACGCTAGAATTTGGCGACACTTATTTTATTGGACCAAGTGGTCAAGAAATAAAAGTCTATCAAACAGCTATATTTAATAACGAAATTTATGCTGTCACTCAATATTATGGTATTAGAAAAGCAGCAGTAAACAACCCAAACTTGAATGATTTTGCACAATGGCAAGTTTTTGATTCGGGCTATTGGAACGGATTAGTTACATTCAATAATCAATTAATAGGTATGAATGCAAACAATATAGTTTATAAATATAATGGTGCTTCTTTTCAACAAATTGGTAATCTCGGACAACCCGGATTGGACATTAGTGCCACAGCAAATTATTTGATTATAACCTCTTTAAACAAAGTTCTTATATTTAATCAATCATTGAGTCAAATTATCACCATTCAAAGTTCACAAATAACATCAATTCCTGTAACTTTTTCTTGTGCTACGGTAGTCAATGAAACTATTTTTATTGGAACAAATGAAAACGGAATTGTTTCCGCTCAAATTAGTTCTCCATCTACCTTCGAATTTATTATGCCTAATGGCCCTCAACTGAACAACATGTTTTCTATAAATAGCACTTCATCAAATTTATGGGCCGTTTATGGTGGTTATTCTGGCGACTATAATCCTTATACTTATATTGGTTTTTCACCAACTCAATTTGGAATTAGCAAGTACAACGAAACAAACGGTTGGTTAAATATTCCAAACACAAATGTTTTAGATGCAAAAGCTTTAGTTAGAATAGCCATAAATCCAAACGATGAAACAAAGGTTTACCTAGCTTCCTATTTTAGCGGTTTGTTAAAAATAGAAAATAGTATCCCAACAACCTTATATGACGCAACCAATAGCGGATTAGAAGGGGCAACTGGAAATTGCAGAATAAACAGTGTAGCGTTTGATAAATCGGGGAATTTATGGATGACCAACAGCAGAATAAAAAACGGATTAAAAGTTTTAAAGTCTGATGGACAGTGGCAATCATATAACATGGAAGGTATTTTGGACAATTATACTGATAACGATTTTTGCAAAATTGCCATTGATAAAAGTGGAACAAAATGGATAGCGTCTTTTAAAAACGGAGTAATTGCTTTTAATGAAAGCACGAATATTTTTAAAAAATTATCGGAAGGTAATGACCTAGGAAATCTTCCATACACTGATGTTAGAGCTATTGCCATCGATAATCGAAACCAAGTCTGGATAGGAACCACCAAGGGACTGCGCGTTTTATCCAGTACAGGCAGCTATAATAGCGAAACTCAAATGAAAGCCAATGCCATAATAATTCTTGAAGACGGATTAGCGCAAGAACTTTTATACGAACAATTTATAACCGATATTGCCGTTAATGGTTCCAATCAAAAATGGATTTCAACAGCTGACTCCGGGGTTTTCTTGTTCTCATCAAATGGTCAAGAAACAATATATCATTTTACAAAAGACAATTCCCCTTTGCCAAGTAATATTGTTAACGACGTAGAGATTAATGCAACAACCGGCGAAGTTTTCTTTGCCACAGATAGCGGATTGGTTTCTTTTAAAGGCACTGCTACAAAACCAGCCGAAAATTTAGATGCTGTATATGTTTATCCAAATCCTGTTCGACCAAATTTTGAAGGAACGGTTAAAATTGCTGGATTAATTTCAAAAGCCAATATCAAAATCACCGACATTGAAGGCAATCTAGTTTACGAAACCACTTCCGAAGGTGGAACTATTGAATGGGACACCACCGCTTTTGGAAAATACAAAGTTGCCTCAGGCGTGTATATGATTTTTATCGCTGCCCAAGATGCATCACTAACTGCTGTCAAAAAAGTCATGATAATAAGATAATTGTGAATTGTGAGTTGTGAGTTGTGAATTTTAAACTTCGTAATTCTAAATTCTAAATTCTAAATTCGTAATTAAATATGCTCGTCAAAACCAAAGCCATCGTTATTTCTTCTATAAAATATCAAGAAAAAAGCTTGATAGTAAAATGTTTTACCCAATCTGATGGTTTGAAAACCTATTTTGTTCGCAATATTTTTGCAGCCAAGAAAACCTCCCGAAGCTTCGGGACAAAAATCGCCTATTTCCAACCGCTGACGTTACTCGAAATCGAAGCCAATCACAAGAATAAAGGCACACTCGAAAATTTCAAAGAAATAAAACTAGCGCACGCGTACCAAACAATTAGTAATGACATTGTCAAAAGTACCATCGTTATCTTTCTGTCCGAAATCATGCACCACAGCATACACGAAGAAGAAAAAAACGAAACGCTTTTCGACTTCCTCGAATCGGCGTTGCTTTGGCTCGATGCACATGATGAAATGGCTAATTTCCATCTGATATTAATGCTCGAAATGACCAAGTTTTTTGGCTTTTATCCCGACACTTCCGAAAGTGTTTTTAAATTTTTCGATACCAAAGAAGGAACATTTTCTATTTTTCAAGGCACCAATTGCCTTTCGGAACACGAGAGTTTTTTATTCAAAAAACTAATCGATTTAAAATTCGACTCCGACCAAAAAGTATTTGCGGGCACCGAGCGCCAAATTCTATTAAAAATCCTCCTCGATTATTACACCATCCACCTCGACGGTTTCAAAAAACCAAAATCTCTAGAGGTGCTAAAAGAAGTTTTTGCCTAGAAATTAATAAGCAGCAATGAAATTTAGCTATAATAATAATGCTTGTGTATTTAATATATATAAATATGTTATTATAACAAATCTATATGTATTTATAACATATAGATATGTCTGTAATATAAAAAGATAATGTTTTAATATATATAGTTTTTTCTTTAACAGTTAAAAGATAATCTTTATAACATAATCTTATAGCTATAATACTAAAAACGCATCTTATAGCTATCCGACGGACACAATTATATGTTTTGTCAACAAAAGAGAACTTTTACCCTTTGCCTTTTGCCTATTTACTAATAATCACTACTTTCGCAAACTGATTTAAGAATAGGACAAAAAATGAGTACTAAGTTTACTGAATATAAAGGACTTGATTTGCCAAAAGTGGCATCGGAAGTGCTTGATTTTTGGAAAGAAAACAACATCTTTGAACAATCTGTTACTTCTCGTGAAGGAGCAACACCGTATGTGTTTTTTGAAGGACCACCATCTGCTAATGGTTTACCAGGTATTCACCACGTAATGGCGCGTGCGATTAAAGATATTTTTTGTCGGTATAAAACCCAAAAAGGGTTTCAAGTTAAACGAAAAGCAGGTTGGGATACGCACGGATTGCCAGTAGAATTAGGCACCGAGGCAGTATTAGGCATCACCAAAGAAGATATCGGAAAAACCATTTCCATCGAAGAATATAACGAAGCGTGTAAAAAAACCGTGATGCGTTACACCGATGTGTGGAACGATTTGACCGAAAAAATGGGTTATTGGGTTGATATGGAAGACCCGTATGTGACCTACAAATCCAAATATATGGAATCGGTTTGGTGGCTTTTGAAACAGATTTACAATAAAGATTTACTTTATAAAGGATACACAGTTCAGCCGTATTCTCCAAAAGCCGGAACAGGTTTATCGTCACACGAAGTAAACCAACCGGGAAGTTATAGAGATGTAACTGATACAACTGTTGTAGCGCAATTTAAAACGTTGCCGGAAACGTTGCCAAGCTTTTTACAAGGTTTCGGAGAAGTTCATATTCTGGCTTGGACGACAACGCCATGGACGTTGCCAAGTAACACCGCATTGACTGTTGGACCAAAAATAGATTATGTTTTGGTGGAAACGTTTAATCAATATACATTCCTCCCAACAAAGGTTATTTTGGCTAAAAACTTAGTCGGAAAACAATTCGGAAAAGGATTTTTTGCAAGTACAAACGAATCTGATTTTGAAAATTTCAAAGTGGGAGAGAAGGTCATTCCTTTCAAAACTATTGCGGAATGTAAAGGCGCAGCTTTAGTCGGAATTCGTTACGAACAATTGATGCCATTGGCATTGCCCTATCAAAATCCGGAAAATGCATTCAGAGTTATACTAGGTGATTTTGTAACAACAGAGGATGGAACAGGAATTGTTCATACCGCGCCAACATTTGGTGCCGATGATGCAAGAGTTGCTAAAGAAGCAAAACCAGAAGTGCCACCAATGTTGGTTTTGGATGCCAACGGAAATCCTGTGCCACTGGTAGATTTGCAAGGAAAGTTTATCCAAGGTTTGGGCAATTTGTCTGGAAAATATGTGAAAAACGAATATTACGATGCCGATAAAGTGCCAGAACGTTCAGCAGATGTGGAAATTGCCATCCAATTAAAAGAAGAAAACAAAGCGTTCAAAGTAGAGAAATACGTTCACAGTTATCCGCACAGTTGGAGAACCGACGAGCCATTATTATATTATCCGTTAGATTCGTGGTTTATCAAAGTAACCGAAGTCAAAGACCGAATGTTCGACCTGAACGAAACCATCAATTGGAAGCCAAAAGCAACTGGTGAAGGTCGTTTCGGAAACTGGTTGAAAAACGCTAATGATTGGAACTTATCGCGTTCCCGTTTTTGGGGAATTCCATTGCCAATCTGGAGAACAGAAGACGGAACCGAAGAAATTCTTATTGGTTCTGTTGAAGAACTTTACAATGAAATAGAAACCGCAATCCAAGCAGGCATAGAAAGCGTAAATCCTTTTCAAGGTTTTGAAATCGGAAACATGAGCGAAGCCAACTATGATTTGGTTGATTTACATAAAAATGTTGTTGATAAAATCACTTTGGTTTCTCCATCAGGAAAACCGATGAAACGAGAATCTGATTTGATTGATGTTTGGTTCGATAGTGGCGCGATGCCTTATGCACAATGGCATTATCCATTTGAAAACAAAGATAAAATCGACGAGAACAAAGATTTTCCAGCCGATTTTATTGCCGAAGGTGTAGATCAAACTCGTGGATGGTTCTATACTTTGCATGCCATTGGAACGTTGGTTTTTGACAAAGTTGCTTATAAAAATGTAGTGTCAAATGGCTTGGTTCTGGACAAAAACGGACAAAAAATGTCCAAACGTTTAGGAAACGCCGTTGATCCATTTACAACATTGACAGAATATGGTCCAGATGCCACGCGTTGGTACATGATTTCAAACGCCAATCCGTGGGACAACTTAAAATTTGATATTGAAGGAATTGCTGAGGTTCGTCGTAAGTTTTTCGGAACGTTGTACAACACCTATTCGTTCTTTAGTTTGTATGCGAATATCGATGGTTTCAAATACGCTGAAGCGGAGATTCCTTTGAACGAAAGACCTGAAATTGACCGTTGGATTTTATCTGAATTGCATACGTTGATAAAAGTAGTGGACTCCGCCTATGCCGATTATGAACCCACAAAAGCAGCGCGAGCCATTTCAGATTTTGTTCAAGAAAATTTGAGCAACTGGTACGTTCGTTTGTGCAGAAGAAGATTCTGGAAAGGCGAATATGAAAAAGATAAAATTGCGGCTTATCAAACACTGTATACTTGTTTGATAAATGTAGCAAAATTATCGGCACCAATAGCTCCATTTTTTATGGACAAATTATATGGCGATTTGGTTAAAACCACTAATAGCGAAGAATTTACCAGTGTTCATTTGGCGAAATTCCCTGTTTCGGTTGAAAACTTTGTTGATAAATCGCTTGAAAGCAAAATGATGAAAGCGCAAACGGTTTCGTCACTAGTTTTGTCACTTCGAAAGAAGGAAATGATAAAGGTTCGTCAACCGTTGCAAAAGGTTATCATTCCTGCCTTTGACGCTAATTTTAAGGCAGAAATAAATGCTGTTTCTGACCTAATAAAAGCGGAAGTTAACGTTAAAGAAATCGAACTTTTGGACGATGCATCGGGTGTATTGGTAAAGCAAATTAAGCCCAATTTCAAAGCACTTGGTCCTCGTTTTGGTAAGGACATGGGCTTGATTTCCAAAGAGATACAAAGTTTATCAGCAGAACAAATTAACGAATTAGATAGTGAAGGAGAACTAACGCTTGTTGTTTCAGGAAATAGCATACTTTTAACATCCGAGGATGTGGAGATTTCATCTCAAGATATTCCGGGTTGGTTAGTGGCTAATTCAAATGGTATAACTGTTGCACTAGACATTACCTTAACGGAAGAATTAATAAAAGAAGGTATCGCAAGAGAATTGGTTAACAGAATTCAAAACCTTAGAAAAGATAGTGGTTTTGAAGTTACGGATAAGATTAAAGTTTATTTACAGTATCATGAAGCGTTAGAAAAGGCAGTTAATGCCAATGAGAATTATATCAAATCAGAAACATTGACAGATACATTAGTTTTTGAAGCTGATTTGAAAAACGGAACAGAAATAGAATTTGACAATATAAAAACAAGAATATTAATCTCAAAATAGAAAAAAGATGATAGAAGAAAAAATGAGATACTCGGATGCAGATTTAGCAGAGTTCAAAGAAATTATTATAAACAAAATGGATAAGGCAAAAATTGACTTAGATTTGATTAAAAGCGCCTATATGAATGACCTAAACAACGGAACCGATGACACATCACCAACGTTTAAGGCATTTGAAGAAGGTAGCGAAACGATGTCTAAAGAAGCCAACTCGCAGTTAGCTATTCGTCAGGAGAAGTTTCTTCGCGATTTGAAGAACGCGCTTTTCCGTGTAGAGAACAAAACCTATGGTGTTTGTAAAGTAACCGGAAAGCTTATCTCTAAAGAAAGATTGCGCGTTGTTCCTCATGCGACTATGAGTATTGAAGCGAAAAATTTACAGCGATAATAGATCAAGAAAATTTAATAACGCTCCAAAATGGAGCGTTATTTTTTTAGAAAAAAACACTATTTTTGCGCCATTAAAATCCATAAAATGTCTTTAAGAAATTCTATTTTAATCATCACTATTATTTTATTGGTGGACCAATTTGTCAAAATTTATATCAAAACTAACTTTATTTATGGCGAAGTTGGGCAAATTGATGTAGCCAATTGGTTTAAAATATTACTTATTGAGAATGAAGGAATGGCGTGGGGAACAAAGATACCGGGCATGCACGGAAAATTAATTTTAACTGTTTTTAGAATATTAGCGGTTTTTGGTATAGGTTATTGGCTCTATGATGCCAGCACAAAGCACTGTTCTAATTATTTGTCAGTAGCTATTGCTTTGATTTTTGCTGGCGCTGTGGGTAATATTATCGACTCAGTTTTTTATGGTGTTTTTTTCGACGACAGCTACAATCATTTAGCGACTTTATTTAGCAACAAACCCTATGGCACCCTTTTTCATGGTAGAGTGGTTGACATGTTATATTTTCCAATATGGGAAGGGAACCTACCATCATGGCTTCCTATTTGGGGCGGACAAGAATTCAAGTTTTTTAATGCCATTTTCAACATTGCCGATATGGCAATTTCAACTGGTGTGGGGATATTAATCGTGTTCAATAAAAAAGCGTTTACCAAAAAAACACTTATTGAAGCTTATAAACACAAGCCGGAGTAATACAATAATTCAATCGAATATCGGTTGGAGAAACATCGTCTATAGTTTCTTCAGGGTCAAAGAATGACAACCCAATTTTGATAACATCCTCATTGCATTTGGATAAAAAGTTGTCGTAAAATCCTTTGCCATATCCTACTCTATTTCCTTTAATATCATACGCCAACAGCGGCACAAAAACCACTTCTATTTTAGCATTCGGAACCTCTAAACCATCTAAAGGTTCGAAGATATTGTGTTCGTTTTTTTGAAATTTAGTATTGTCGGTCAAGAGATAATTAGTCATTTCCAGTATTTCGAAGTTGCTTTTTGCCACTACAATCTCTTTGTCTTTTCCAGCCAATATTTGAAGAATATATTCCGTTTCTACTTCCTTTTGCTCTTCAATAGTTAGAAACAAATGAAAATAGGTTTTATCCCAAAAATCAAGTTGCAATAAATTGTTGGCAATCGCCAAACTCATAGCATCAATTTCGGCTTCGCTAAATGCTTGGCGCAATGCTTTATATTTGGCTCTGAGTTCATTTTTATTCATATTCCGTTCTTATTTGTCCGCTTTTTTCTTCTTGCCCGTTTTAGGAAAAAAAACTTTGAGCTCGTCTATTTTTGCGGCGTAGCCATATTGGTTGCCAAATCTGTTTTTATACAATGCATGTTGGTAATCGCGCAAGGCATCCATATGGTTGTCATAATCGTGCATAATCTTGATGTTCAAAAGCATGAGCATAGCCGATTGCAATTGCGCATGGCGTGATTCTACATAGCTTCTTGTCGCATAATCGGCTTCAAATTCTGACCAATCCACATCTGGCGACGAAAAATCGGGCGTTCTATCGTGAAAATCCTTGACTTTATTAATTAATAGCTTTTTTTGATTGCCAACTTTACCATATTTACTGCGTTCTTTTGGTGTTAAATTATAGGTTTTGGCGCCT
Organism: Flavobacterium sp.; assembly: GCA_043758285.1. Taxonomy (GTDB): domain Bacteria; phylum Bacteroidota; class Bacteroidia; order Flavobacteriales; family Flavobacteriaceae; genus Flavobacterium. The sequence goes on along the minus strand of JAYVNT010000360.1, from coordinate 208 downwards.
ACAATATCTAAAATAGTTGCAATGGCATCGTTTAATTGTTGTTTTTCGATGGCTGTAAAATGATTTTTTGCAAAATTTTCTATTGGCATAAGATAATTGGAATTAATAAGCGCTAAATTTAACATATTTTATTGAAATATAATTAATTTTTGCTGTTATTTTATTATATATTGTATAATAAATATTAATTTTTATTAGTATATGTACG
>JAYVNT010000359.1:0-12296 GCA_043758285.1 Flavobacterium sp. | reverse complement strand
TGTTGTTCATCACATTAAGGATTGTCGCCAAACTTCCTGGTGCATCATCCAATTCAAATTTGATAGAAGCTTTGTTTATTTCTTCTTTTGGCAATTCTTTATTTTGCGTTTTTACAATTACAAACCTCGTTTTGTTACTCTGAACCGTGTGAATTCCAGCTGACAGAATTTCTAAATCATACATTTCAGCGGCAATTGACGAAGCAATTGCAGCAACTCCTGTCATTTTTTGGTCATGAATTCTCCGAGCACTTTCGGCAGTATCAGCGCTTTCAACCAATTTAATATTAGGATATTGTATAAAGAAATCAGCACATTGCAGCAATGCCATCGGATGCGAATGCACTTCTTTAATAGCTTCCATTTTTTGACCTTTCAGCGCCATCAAGTTCATCTGAATGTCTAAATAATGTTCGCCAATAATGTGCAAATTATTTCGGTCAATCAGCGCATAATTGGGAATTATAGAACCTGCAATGGAATTCTCCAAAGCCATCACGCCTTTTTGTGATTTGTTTTCAAGCAAACTTTTTACCAAAGCAGTAAACGACATACATTCATCCAAATCACATTGTTCCTCAAAATATTCCTGCGCCACTTGATGGTGAAACGATCCTTTGATTCCTTGTATTGCAATTTTTGTTTCCATAAGGCAAAAAAAAAATCCCGATTTTGCATCGGGATTGTATCTTTTAGTTAAGTGAATTTTTATTTTCTAACAACTATATGACAATCCCTTTCTGTTTCCAGAAAAAATAAAATGAATTGTTGTAATAAGTTGCAGTCTGTAACATTTGTGCTTTTGTATTTGGCTAATGTAAAAAATAAATTCGTGCAAACCATAAAAATAAAATAAAAAATTACGCTAACGTTATAGTAAACACTAACAAAACAATCAGTACGAGTTTAATTATTACATTTGCCTCAAATAGTTCAGTTATGTCAATAGAAGTTCAAAATATTTCCAAAAGTTACGGAGCTCAAAAAGCATTAGATAACGTTTCTTTTTCTATAAAAAAAGGAGAAATCGTTGGGTTTCTTGGCCCAAACGGTGCCGGAAAATCTACCTTGATGAAAATTTTGACTACATTCATCAATGCCGATGAAGGAAATGCAATTGTAAACGGAAATGATGTAAACCAAAACCAAAAAGCGGTTCAACTATCCATTGGCTATTTGCCCGAACACAATCCGTTGTATTTGGATTTGTATGTTCGCGAATATTTAGCATTCAATGCTGATGTATATAAAGTTTCAAAATCCCGTATCGAAGAAGTCATTCAACTAACCGGTTTATCGCCTGAAAGTCACAAAAAAATAGAACAATTATCCAAAGGCTTCCGTCAGCGTGTTGGTTTAGCAACAGCTTTACTACACAATCCTGACGTGTTGATTTTGGACGAACCAACCACCGGATTAGATCCAAATCAATTAGTCGAAATCAGAAACGTGATTAAAAACGTGGGCAAAGACAAAACCGTTTTTCTTTCCACACACATTATGCAGGAAGTAGAAGCCATTTGCGACCGAGTTATCATCATTGACAACGGCAAAATTGTAACCGATAAAAAACTGGATAAATTAGTCTCTGAAGAAAAGGAACAAATCATCGAAGTCGAGTTTGACAAAACTATTGACGAAGCACTATTAGCAAGTTTGCCAAATATAAAATCCTATAAAAACACCAGCGAAAACCTTTGGACATTAACCTTCGCTACACAAGAAGACATGCGTCCAAAAGTCTTTGATTTTGCTCACCACAACGGTTTAAAAACACTTCAAATCAGTCTAAAAAACAAAAACCTCGAACAAATCTTCCGAGAAAAAACAAAAAAATAGTATTCAAAACTATTATTACTGATCACTGAACACTCAAAACTATTTTCTATGGATAAACTACATGTCCGTTAAATAATTCTTGCACACTAACAATTGGCGGCACATTCATCAAAACAAGGTTTCCAGTACTGTTCAAAACCCCAGTCACACTCTCAACCGGATACACAATCATATCATTACTCCCTCTATGAAAAACATTGATATGCTGAGCAATCAAATGCTGAGCTTCAATTCTCCCATCCCCAAAATAAAAATTGAAAGCAGCATTTTCAGTTTGCCCCGATAGATAAAATCTCGAAACATTATTATTACTAATCGTCAACGACGTAGTAGCTAAATTCAAAATAAAATCCCCCGTACCCGCACCATTCTCGCCATCCGCCTCTTTGTCTAACGAAAGTATACTCAAAGTATCAAAACTCAAAACACCATCAGAACTTATATTTCTTTCAGTCTTAGAATAAATCTCATCCAAAGTAGGTGTCGTAACTAAAATCTTCGTCTGCCCATAATCCCGAACCCAATTACAACTAGCGTCATCCTTAAAAATAAGCTGATTCCCATTTTGAACCACCCTAATATTATCAATAAAATTAGCTCCCGCCTGAATTTCAACTTTATATACTGCCCCTTCTTTAATAACAACCTCAATACCACGATACACTTTTATCTTAGTAAAAGCAGCTACTGGTATTTCTTTAGTAACCATTGCACCAAGACTCTCAATACAATCACTCGGCTTCTCACACGAATCAAAAACCAACAGCAGCACAACAAACAATACCATCTTTCTCATAAACCTAGGTTTTATAATCTAACACCAACACCAAATTCTAAAGCCTCCGCCAAAAACAAATGCGTCTTAATAGTAAAACTAGTAAAAACCTTATTCGTTATATAATATTTCACCCCAACCCTATCATAAACAGACTCACCCATCTTAAAAGGACGATAAACATAATAACCAACCTGCGCTTCCAACGAAATCCTATTAATAAACAACTCATGACCCAAAAAAACACCAACCCGCTTATAATCCGTATTCCCATCCACATTATCCTCCGGATAAGCCACCGCATAATACCTAATATAATCCTTAAACGAATTAGTCAAAAACAATTCAGTCCCCACCTGCAATCCCGATTTCCTACTCAACCGCTTATCAACATAAAACCCCAAATGATAAAAAACCCGCTGACCACTCCTTATAATCGGACTCTCATTCAACCCACTCCTTATAACAAAATTATATTTAATCGGCTCCCGAAAAGATCTCTTAACACCCACAGCAGTATCATTAACAACCCGCTTTTCATCATCAAAATTATAACTCAACCCCACATTCAACAAATACGTATTAATACCACTATTAGGCGTCCTCACCCTACCGTTCGAATAATGCGAAAACAACAACCCAGCATGAAACCCAACCTGCTTAAACAACCCCTGATTATCATAACTCAACCCAATATTCGTATTATCCAAAACACGAGTCCCAAAAGCAATATTCTTACTATTACTCACCTTATCATACGGATTAGTAGCAACAGCAACACCCTCCGAAAGCCGCAATTGCAAATGCCTATTCAAAAAATAAAAATTATACAAAACACCAACCGCATAACACTCCCCAAGCGGCGCACTCTTAAAATCCTGATACAAAAAATACCCACCATAATCCGGAAAATTATAAACCCGCTGCCACTCCTCACCACCATGCGTCCTAATCAAAAAATCAGCCATAACCCCATCCGGATGCCCATTAATCAAATAATACATATCCTCCTTATGCGCCAAAACATTCCCCCTCAAAAAAGAAAACGACAACCCATACGTATCCCTACGCTGACCCATAGCCACACCCGAAACCAATAAAAATAAAAGAAAAAATTGCCTCATCCAAAAAACTAATTGGCACAAATATAACCCAATATCCTTAGGAGCGAATCGCAAGCGCATTTTTAACAAACCATATTCCTGCTGTCCGCGCTACACGGTAGCTCGCTCCCATCAGGGCTACACAGCCATCCATTTATCACCCAGAGCGCAGTCAAAGCGCAATGTGAGATTGTCACCCTGAGCGCAGTCGAAGGGTCACATCAAAATAAAAAACAATAAATTAGATATTATCTAAATTTACTTAGTGTTATCCTAATTTTCATTAGTGTCATCCTAATTTCTATTAGAGCTATCCTAATTTCTATTAGAGCTATCCTAATTTGCATTATGGTTATCCTAATTTGCATTAGGATTATACTAATTTATATTAGGATTATACTAATTTGTATTAGGATTATCCTAAAACACAGCCGAAGCAATCTCCTTAATATTCTCCGCCTTCCCCATAGAATAGTAATGCAACACCGGTATGCCCGCTGCTAAAAGTTCCTTACTTTGCTGCGTACACCATTCAATCCCAATTTCCTTCACAACATCATTATCCTTCGCCTTCACCACCGCCATAATCAAATCATCCGGCAATTCTAAAGAAAATCGATGCGGAATTAAATTCAATTGCTTCTTAGTAGCAATAGGTTTCAATCCCGGAATAATAGGAACCGTAATTCCCGCAGCCCTACATTTAGCAACATAATCAAAGAATTTTTTGTTGTCAAAAAACATCTGCGTAATAATATATTCCGCACCGTTTTTTATCTTCTGCTTCAAAAAATGAATATCACTATCCAAACTTGGTGCTTCCATATGCTTCTCAGGATAACCAGCAACACCTATACAAAAGTTTGTACACGCCGAATTTTGCAAATCTTCGTCTAAATAAATGCCGTTATTCAAGTTATTAACTTGCAAAACCAAATCAGTAGCATATTCATTTCCCTCTCTTTCCGGTTTGAAATAGGTTTCGTTTTTCAACGCATCACCACGCAAAGCCACGACATTGTTAATGCCAAGAAAATCCAAATCAATCAACAAATTCTCCGTATCCTCTTTAGTAAAACCACCGCACAATATATGCGGAATAGCATCAACATCATATTTGTTCTGAATTCCAGCACAAATCCCAACCGTTCCAGGACGCTTTTTTACAATTTTCTTCTGCAGCAATCCGCTTGGTAATTCCTTAAATTCATATTCCTCCCTATGATACGTCACGTCAATAAACGGCGGATTAAATTCCATCAACGGATCGATACTATCATAAATAGATTGAATATTTTGCCCTTTCAAAGGAGGTAAAATCTCAAAAGAAAACAATGGTTTTCCGTTCGCGTTTTCTATGTGTTGTGTTACTTTCATTTTTTTTGTTGTCGGTTATCTATTATCCGTTGTCCATTTCCAATTTTTACGTTTCCATTTCCTCCCCTTTGGGGAGGTTAGGTGGGGCTTATATTTGGACCCAGCCATTTTGTTGCCATTTCGGTAGAAATTCCTCTCCGTTTGGCGTAATCTATTACTTGATCTTCTTTTATTTTTCCCAATCCAAAATACTTGCTTTCTGGATTTCCAAAATAATAACCCGACACCGATGATGCTGGCCACATCGCCATGCTTTCGGTTAGTATTACACCGATTTCTTGTTCTACATTTAATAATTTCCAAATCGTTGGTTTCTCCAAATGATCTGGACATGCCGGATAACCTGGCGCAGGTCGAATCCCTTTATATTCTTCATTAATCAAATCCTGATTTGACAAACTTTCATCAGATGCATAACCCCAGATTTCCTTCCGAACTTTTAAATGCAAATATTCCGCAAACGCTTCGGCCAATCTATCGCCCAATGCTTTCACCATAATCGAATTGTAATCGTCTAATTGCTTCTCGAATTCCGCTGCTTTTTCATCCACACCAAAACCTGTTGTCACACAAAAGCATCCAATATAATCTTGCTTTCCACTATCTTTTGGAGCAACAAAATCCGCTAAAGCGATATTTGGAGCTCCAGCCGTTTTTTGAGATTGCTGTCTTAAAGTAAGAAGTTGGAAGTTGGAAGTTGGAAGATTCCCTTCGACTGCGCTCAGGGTGACAACTTCTATATCATCATCGTTAACTGTATTGGCTGGGAAAACCCCGAAAATTCCTTTAGCTGTCAGCCATTTTTCTGAAACGATTTGGCTTAACATTTCTTGTGCATCCGCAAATAAAACTGTGGCTTGTTCGCCCACAACGTCATCAGTCAAAATCGCTGGATACTTTCCATACAATTCCCATGAACTAAAAAATGGCGTCCAATCAATAAAATCAACCAATTCCGAAAGTTCGACTTCAACAGTTTTTGTTCCGATAAAATTCGGTTTCACCGGAGTAAAATTATCCCAGTCCAATTGCAATTTATTTTTACGTGCGGCTTCAATCGATAAATAATTTTTATCCCGACTTCTATTCAAATAACCATCACGAAGCTTATCATATTCCTCACGAATCGCTTTCACATAACTTCCTTTGGTTTCGGCTTGCAACAGATTACTTGCCACAGTTACCGCACGCGAAGCATCATTAACATGAACTACAGTTTCTTTATATTCTGGTGCAATTTTCACAGCAGTATGTGCACGCGAAGTTGTCGCACCTCCAATCATAATCGGAATTTTGATATTGAGCTTATCCATTTCTTTAGCTAGATAAACCATTTCGTCAAGCGATGGCGTAATCAATCCACTCAAACCAATAATGTCAACATTTTCTCTTATAGCAGCTTCGATAATTTTTTCTGGCGGAACCATTACTCCCAAATCAATGATTTCAAAATTGTTGCAACCTAGAACTACGGCTACGATATTTTTACCAATATCATGAACATCGCCTTTTACGGTTGCCATCAAAACCTTTCCGGCTGATGATGATTTACCTGCTTTTTCAGCTTCTATAAATGGCAATAAATAAGCAACCGCTTTCTTCATAACACGCGCTGATTTCACAACTTGTGGCAAAAACATTTTTCCGCTTCCGAATAAATCCCCAACAACATTCATTCCTGCCATCAAGTTGATTTCGATAACTTCAATCGCTTTCACAGATGTAGCTCTTGCTTCTTCCACATCAATTTCTATGAATTCATCAATTCCTTTTACTAACGAATGTGTTAATCGTTCCTGTATTGTTCCGCTTCGCCATTCTTGAATTGCTTTTTCATTGACTTTGTAATCTCCTTTGAAACTCTCTGCTAAATCAAGCAATCGTTCCGTTGCATCTTCTCTCCTATTCAGCAGCACATCTTCAACATGCTCTAATAAGGTTGCGTCAATTTCGTCATAAATCTCAAGCATTTCCGGATTAACAATTCCCATGGTCATTCCGTTTTGAATGGCATGATACAAAAATGCCGAATGCATCGCTTCACGCACTTTGTCATTTCCACGAAACGAAAACGAAACGTTACTAACGCCACCAGAAATTCCAGCATAAGGAAGGTTTTCACGAATCCATTTGGTTGCTCTGAAGAAATCGAGAGCGTTTAATTTATGTTCGTCCATTCCAGTTGCAACCGGGAAAATATTTGGGTCGAAAATGATATCTTCTGCTGGAAAATGAACTTCATTCACCAAAATATCATAACTTCTTTTACAGATTTCGATTCTTCTTTCGTAATTATCCGCCTGACCGTTTTCATCAAAAGCCATTACAATTACTGCTGCGCCATATCTTTTTATCAACTTAGCGTGATGTATAAAAGCTTCTTTTCCTTCTTTTAATGAAATAGAATTCACTATACCTTTTCCCTGAATAACTTTCAGTCCAGCTTCAATGATTTCCCATTTGGAACTATCAACCATAACCGGAACTCTTGCAATATCCGGTTCGGCTGCGATTAGATTTAGGAATTTGGTCATCGCATAAACGCCATCCAACATTCCTTCGTCCATATTAATATCGATGATTTGTGCACCACCTTCCACCTGGTCTCTAGCTACAGAAATTGCTTCGTTGTAGTTGCCTTCTTTAATTAATCGAAGGAATTTACGTGAACCTGTAACATTCGTCCGTTCTCCAACGTTTATAAAATTGGATTCGGGAGTTACTATCAAAGGTTCTAATCCCGATAGTTTTAAATATTTATTTGCCTGCGCCATTATATCGTTTCTAAAATTCTTCTTGGTTTGAATTCCTTTGCCACATCTGCAATCGCTTTGATATGTTCCGGTGTTGTTCCGCAACAGCCACCAATTATGTTAATTAAATTATCCTGTAAATATTCTTTAATTAAGGCCTGCATTTCTTCAGGAGTTTGGTCGTATTGCCCGAAAGCATTTGGCAAACCGGCATTTGGATGTGCTGAAATATTCAATTGTGTATTGTGAGCCAAACGTTTTAAATACGGTTTTAACTGGTCGGCACCCAGCGCGCAGTTGAATCCAATGCTTAACAAATCAATATGAGCAATTGAAATCAGGAATGCTTCAACCGTTTGTCCGGAAAGTGTTCTCCCTGATGCATCCGTAATTGTTCCTGAAACCATTACGGGAATACCAAGATTGCGTTCTTCTTTAACTTCTTCGATGGCGAAAAGTGCTGCTTTAGCATTTAATGTGTCGAAAATTGTTTCCACTAATAAAACATCGCAACCGCCATCAATCAAGGCTTCAACTTGTTGTTTGTAGGCAATTCGTAAATCGTCAAAAGTTACGGCTCTATATCCAGGATCATTAACATCCGGCGACATTGAAGCTGTTCTGTTTGTTGGTCCGATTGAACCGGCTACAAAACGCGGTCTATCAGTGAATTCATCGGCAACTTCTCGGGCAATTTTAGCTGATTCGTAATTTAGTTCGTAAACCAAGTCTTCTAAATGATAGTCTGCCATTCCGATGGTTGTTCCTGAAAACGTATTGGTTTCTACAATATCGGCACCTGCTTGAAAATACAAACGGTGTACTTGTTTTACGGCTTCGGGTTGGGTGATAGAAAGCAAATCATTATTCCCTTTTAACGAATGTGGAAAATCCTTGAATCGTTCGCCACGAAAATCTTCTTCGGAGAAATTATTACGTTGTAACATGGTTCCCATTGCTCCGTCGAGCACGAGAATTCGTTGTTGGATTGCTTGTTTTATTTTTGACATAATTTTGCTACACAAGGTTACCCAAAGTTTTCACAGAGTTTCCCAAAATTTATTATTTTCAATTAATTATTATTGAATACACTGATGCCCTAGCCCAGATAGTAGTGGAAATCCTTTTCTTTTTTTCTTTAAAAAAGAAAAGATTGCAACGGATAGCTGGAATAGCTTCAAAAAAATATAAAAATGTTATCGTGAAAGTGAGAAGAATTCTCGGGGTTATCTTTGTCTGAATAAATTCGGACTAGAATGTAGCACCTTCTTTTGGCAAAGGGTTGCTAAGCTTTCAACGGGTCTATTCCCTCGGGCTTTCGTGATAACAAACAATAAATTTATGAACAGTGCAAAGTAACGGCATAGAAATTTATTTTGCAACAGTTTTTTGGAAATTAGAAAAAATAAGTTTAGAATAATTTGAAATTCAATTTCATTTTATACATTTACACTCGAAAAATGAGAGGAAAAATTTGAACTGATTGCAACCTCGTTAAAAAATGCTAAAGCAGCATTTCTTCTTTAGCACTTAGTCTAAATTCTCTTTTTTCGTTTAACATAAATATTAAACTAAGTATAGTTATGGCTTATTTATTTACGTCGGAGTCAGTGAGTGAAGGACATCCAGACAAAGTTGCAGACCAAATTTCTGATGCGTTAATTGACAACTTTTTAGCATTTGATGCTGACTCAAAAGTGGCTTGCGAAACACTAGTTACAACAGGGCAGGTCATCTTAGCAGGTGAAGTAAAATCGAGCACTTATCTTGATGTGCAATCTATAGCAAGAGAAGTAATCAGAAAAATTGGATATACAAAAAGCGAGTATATGTTTGAAGCAGATTCGTGTGGTGTTTTATCTGCCATTCACGAGCAATCGGCTGACATTAATCAAGGCGTAGACAGAGCAAGCAAAGAAGAACAAGGTGCGGGTGACCAAGGAATGATGTTTGGTTATGCAACAAATGAGACTGAAAATTATATGCCATTAGCTTTAGATTTATCGCATGCTTTGTTGATTGAATTAGCTAATCTAAGAAGAGAAAATAAAGAAATAAACTATTTGCGTCCCGATGCTAAATCGCAAGTTACTTTAGAGTATTCTGACGATAATAAACCAGTTAGAATTGATGCTATTGTAATCTCTACGCAACATGATGATTTCGCTCCTGAAGCTGAAATGTTAGCCAAAATTAAAAGCGATTTAATTTCTATTTTGATTCCGAGAATTAAAGTTAAATATCCACAATATGTCCATTTATTCAATGACCAAATTACCTATCACATTAACCCAACAGGGAAATTCGTTATTGGTGGACCACACGGAGATACGGGTTTGACAGGAAGAAAAATCATCGTTGATACGTATGGTGGAAAAGGTGCGCATGGTGGTGGAGCATTTTCTGGAAAAGACCCTTCAAAAGTTGATCGTTCTGCGGCTTATGCTACGCGTCATATTGCTAAAAACTTAGTTGCTGCAGGATTGTGTAACGAAGTTTTAGTTCAGGTTTCGTATGCGATTGGAGTGGCAAAACCAACGTCTATCAACGTGGTGACTTATGGAACTTCAAAAATAAATATGACTGATGGAGAAATCAGCAAAGTAGTAGAGAACGTTTTTGATATGCGTCCTTACTTTATTGAGCAACGTTTAAAATTGAGAAATCCAATTTATAGCGAAACGGCTGCTTATGGACACATGGGAAGAAAACCAGAAACAGTTACTAAGACCTTCCAACTGCCAAATGGCGTTCCAAAAACAGTAACTGTTGAGTTATTTACTTGGGAGAAATTGGATTATGTAGATAAAGTAAAAGCAGCTTTTGGATTGTAAAATTTAGATTTAAAAAATATTAAAAAATCCCGTCTTGTTCTTAAACTAGACGGGATTTTCATTTTTACAAATTATATTTCAAACTGAATATTATGTAACGTGGTTGCACTCTATACTGTGAGATTCTAACAATATTTTGATTGAAACTATCATCGTTCAACGAATTTGTATTTAATAAATTAGTGCCCGATATTTTATATTCCCAATGGCTATCTTTTGTTTTCTGAAAAATCAAACTTGCCGAAAGAAAATCATATTCATTTTCAGTGGTTTTATCGCTTTTATAATAATGATAAAACTCATATTCTGAAACAAATGAGAAACTCTTTAAGAAATAATAATCCAATTTCGCAAAAGGTTTGTCAGTATAAAACCTGTTACCTTGATAATCGTTGATGCTATAATCATAACCCAATTCTAAATTAGGCATTTTTTTAAAATTGGTAGAAAGTTTTAATGTATAGCTTTGTGTGAAACTCTCATTTGTTATAACAACATCCGTTGATGTAGGTGGATTAAACTGTATGTTGTTAAATTTTGACCATAGCAAATTGACATTCATCGATGCTTTATAAAACCTTGAAAAAGAACGTCCATAACCTCCAAAAACTGCAAAACTTTCATCAGCAAAATTGGAATTAATGGCACTTGAAACTTGATTAACACCATTGAATAAATACCTTGATTTCACTGCTTCAATGGTACGAGAATAAGTAGCATTTGCATAAATATTTTCAAAATTGAACATATTATATTTGAAATAATTCAAAGTATGCGTTTGCAAAATCGAATTTTCCAACGTTCTGTTCCCTTTGGACAAACTATTATAACTGTTCAACACAAATCCTTCAGCAAGCTTATTGATATCGGTAAAATTGTTTGTTAGCGCAAAATTATAGGACAACGTTTCTGCTTTTTTTATTTGATACAAAGCAAAAAAATCAGGCAAAACTCTTATGAAATTTTGTTTATAATCGCTGCCCAATTGTTGATTGTTCAGAGTAAAGGAATGTAAATTTACACCTGGCGTAAGGGTGAATTTCCCTGTTAACATTTTATAATGAAACCCAACAAACGCATCGTTAAAGTTGTATGTTACGTTATTGGTATCGGCAACATCTGTCAAATTATTTACACTTTGGTCATCTAAAATCTGATAAATTGATGAGTCGAAATTTTGGTGTGAATACGTATTTCCAAGCGTTATATTGATGTTGCTTTTTGGCGTAAGCATATAATAATAGTCGAGTTTGGCATCAATTTTATTGGTTTGAACAAATCGTTTTTGAGTTAAGTTGGTTCTGCTTGTAGCCGTTTGAGGGTCATAGTTCAAAAGGGTAACGAAAGGTTTGGATTGAATATTGGCATTATAAAACGGATCTTCATTTTGATACAAATGTTGCATTTCGAATGCAAAAACATTTTTTTCTGATGCAGTGTAGTATATCCCAATATTTTGATTAATTGAAATTGGCTCTTGTTTTTTAGCTGTAGTAATATTTTCCGAAGCCGTCGAATTGTTAATTATCGTTTCTCTCAAAAGCGAATTATTTTCTGCTTGATTAGAAAGTTTAGATAAAATATCATAATCAAATTGAAAATTTGAATTGGGTTT